>NZ_JAKIUR010000010.1 GCF_021647475.1 Lutibacter sp. | reverse complement strand
AATAAACTTTTATCAAGAATATTTGCCGTTGTAAATCGTGAAACACCTTATGTGGATTTTATGAAATATGCAGCTTAAAAATTAGTGATAAATTTTAATGTTTTTATTTGTTTTAATCATAGAATACAATTTTTTATCAAAAATTACCTGACTTGCCGTTAGCCATTCTCGAATTAACGTAATAGTATGTTTAAAGAATTAAAATGCACAACGAGTTAATTAAATATTTTATTCAATTACTGCTTCATAAATTAAATCTAGTATTTTGGTTCTAATATCTTGTTCACCAAGCTTATTATTTTTCATTGTAGGATACACTCTGTTAGATAAAAATACATAAAGAAGTCCATTTTCTGGATCAACCCAAGTATAAGTTCCAGTAAATCCACTGTGCCCAAAACTACTTTTTGAAGCGTATTTACTGCAAGCTTTAACTTCAGGATTCAATTGGGGTTTATCAAAACCAAGTCCTCTTCGAACACTATCTTTTTCGTAATATCTATGGTTAAATTTATCAATAGTCTTTTCCTCAAAATATCTCTTTCCTCCATAAAAACCTTTTTGTAAATACATTTGCATTATTTTAGCTACATCATTTGAGTTTGAAAAAAGTCCTGCGTTGCCACTTACACCATTCATCATTGCGGCTCCCATATCGTGTACATCGCCTTGTAAAGTTTGATGCCTAAAGTAATCATCAATTTCAGTTGGAGCGATTTGTGATTTATTAAATTTTCTTAACGGATTATATCCTAGAGTTGTTGTTCCCAAAGGTTTGTAAAAATTATCAGCATCTACATCTTCCATTTTTTGATGATACGTTTTTTCAATATATTTTTTAAATAAGTAAAAAACTAAGCCACTGTATTTGTAGCCTTCTGTTTTTCGTTGAGGAGCTTCTGCAATCTTTTTGTAAATAGTATCTGTATAAGAATTAATTAGGTATAAATTTTGAGTCACTTTAATTGAGAATTCCTTACTTTTTTTGTTCTTATATATGTTTGGAAATGGTATAGTAGTAATACTATCAATTGTACTTAAATAATAAGGAATCCAAGCTTTAATTTTAGCAACATGTGATAAAGCTGCTTTTAAAGTAATAGTATCTTTGTTTGAACCTTTTAGGTAAGGCAACATTTCACCAAGTGTAGTATTTAAATTTATGACACCCGTTTCCTCACTTTTCATAATCATTGGTAAACCACCTAATATTTTGGTTACTGAGGCTAAATCATATAAATCAGTTAGTTTTACTTTTTGTTTTTTATCATAAGTTTGATAACCAAAGCTTTTATGATAAACTACTTTTCCATAACGTGCAACTAATACTTGTCCGCCAGGAGCCATTAAAGAGTCAACCACAATTGTTGTAATTGAATCTATTTTTTGAAGAGCTTTACTACTCAAACCAACTTCTTCTGGAATACCATAGGAAAGCCTCATTAAGTTTGTGGTACTTAAACCTGTTCCTTCAGGAAAAATATTTTTAATTGAGACTGGTAATTTTCCTTTTGATTCTAAAGCTCCAAAAATAATTTGGGCTGAAATTTCTTGTGATATTTTACTATTTTGATAAGAAACAATAATTGCATTAATAGTACTAAAATCAGGAATGTTTAACAATGAATAAGGACTTGTAAAAACATCTAAAATAACTGGATGATTCTTCGATATTTCTTTTAACCAAGTAACTTCTTTTACAGTCATTTTGTAACTTTTCCAAGGAGTTTCATTTGATTTATGAAAACCAATAATAATGGTATTATAAGTCTTTAACTTCTGAAGTAAACCTTCTATATTTTTATCTGAAATAATATCAATTTTTGTGTATTTTTTTAAGGTATTCGTAAAATTATAATTATCGGAATCTCCTAATTTAACATAGGCTATTTTATTGTTTGATAAGTCTTTAATTGGTAAAATTCTTCCATCATTTTTTACAACAGTAACAGCTTCTTTTATTAAAGATCGATAAAGTAATTTATCTTTAATGGTTACAATATCTTTGTGAATGTTATTTTGATTTATGGGAATAAATTTATTTAGCCCAACTAAGTATTTTGCTTCTAATATTTTTCTAACAGAGTTATTGAGTCTTTCTATACTTATGGATTTATTTTTAATGGCATTTTTTATTTTTTTTATACCCGATTTAATATCTTCCGGAATTAGCAGAATATCATTACCAGCTTTAAAAGCAGCTAAATCTATTTCTCCTGGGTTAGCATAATTTGAAGCGCCTTTCATATTTAGAGCATCAGTAAAAATAAGACCTTTAAAACCCATTTTTTCTTTTAAAAGATTGGTAACTACTTTGTGCGATAGAGAAGTAGGTACACCTTTAGCTGGTTCTAAAGCAGGAACATTTAAATGAGCAACCATAACACTGGCTAAATTGGTTTTAAACAATTTTTTATAAGGATATAATTCCATAGTATCCAAGCGTTTAATTCCAAACGGCACTAAAGGAAGTGTTTTGTGTGAATCGGTTGAAGTATCTCCATGACCAGGAAAATGTTTAGCATTAGCCAAAACATGTTCGCTTTGCATTCCTTTGATAAAAGCCGCTGCTTTGTTAGTTACATTGTATTTGTTTTCACCAAACGACCGATTTCCAATTATTGGGTTTTTAGGATTGGTATTGATATCTACAACTGGAGCAAAATTGACATTGATTCCAATTCTTTTACATTGTTTGCCAATTTGTTTGCCAACTTGCTCAATTAATAGGTTATTTTGAATTGCTCCTAAGGTCATATTCCATGGATAACGAAATGTATTTTTTAAACGCATATTTAAACCCCATTCTCCATCAAACCCTATGAGTAAAGGAATTTTTGATTTTTTTTGAAAAATAGTTGTTAATTTTGCCTGCTTTTCTGCAGTTCCTTGCATAAAAATAAGACCACCAATATGGTATTTTCTTATTAATCGTTTTATATAATTTGTATGCTTTTTATCTTTATTGGAATAAGCCTGAACCATGTAAAGTTGCCCTATTTTTTCATTTAGAGTCAATGATTTCATAATACTATCTACCCATATTTTTTGGTTTATAGCATCGGAAGAAAGTAACGGATTCTTTTGTTGTCCATAGCTTAATGAAAGTGTTAAAAAGCCTGTGATAAGGAGTAATTTTTTCATTATATAATAAATTTAATTTTTTAATATAGCTCCAGTTCCGTTTAAACTTGAAAACAGGATTTTTCCATTTTTTAATTTTACACCTTCGGCAATGTCTTTTTTTAATAACATTGCACCATCCATATCAACATAATCAAGCATTGGAGTTAAATGTGCAATTGCTGAAATTCCGACGGAAGATTCTGTCATACAGCCAACCATGGTTTTTAAACCTAAAGATTTGGCTTTTTTAATCATTCTTTTGGCTGGAGTTATTCCTCCACATTTCATTAATTTTATATTTACACCGTGAAAATAATGTAAACATTTTTCAATATCGTTTTCTTTAATACAACTTTCATCTGCAATTATAGGTAAATACGAATTTTCTAATACTATTTTTGCACCTTTCCAGTTTTCTGCAGGAAGCGGTTGTTCAATAAATTCAACACCTAATTTTTGTAATTCCACTGAATTTTTAATGGTTTCATTAACGGTCCATCCACAATTAGCATCAATTCTAAAAATTGAATTTGAGTGTTTTCTTAATTCGGTAACTATTTGAATATCGTTTTTTGTACCCAACTTAATTTTATAAATTGGCCAAGGCATTTCTTTCATTTTTAAAACCATATTTTCTATAGAATCAATTCCAATGGTATAACTAGATTGTAATGATTTATTAAGTTTTAAATTCCAATATTCATATAATTTTATTTCTTTTTTACGTGTATATAAATCAGTGTAAGCTTCATCTAAAGCACACAATATAAACATGTTGCTTTTGAAATGAGGATATAAATACTCCCAAAATTCTTCAGGTGTTTTGTTAGTAGAAATTTCTATAACTGCTTTTTTTTGAATTAGTTCTTCTTCAAATTGTGCAACAGTTGTATGATAATAAGGATTTGCCGTAGCTTCGCCAAAACCAGAGACCCCATCTTCTTGAAGCGTTACTATTATTGATGGAATTTCAGTTCTAGTTCCCCTTGAAATTGTAAAAGGATGTTTTAATTGTAATTTAAATGTTTTTAGTTTTAATTTCATCTTAATGCTTCTCTTAAAATAGAAACAGGATGTTTAGAAACCCTTTTAGTTCCATCTTTGATTTGATGTCTGCAACTAGTTCCTGAAGCTGCAATAACGGTATTTTTATTTGTATTTCTAATTTTTGGGAATAAGGTGTCTTCTCCAATTTTCATACTCAACTCATAATGCTCTTTTTCATATCCAAATGAACCTGCCATACCACAGCATCCGGAGTTGATAATACTTACTTTGTAATTTTCAGGAATAGAAAGCATTTGAAATGTAGGCTCAGTGCCACTCAATGATTTTTGCTGACAATGTCCGTGAATTTTTAATGTTTTGCTTTCTGTTGTAAAACTTGAAGTTGAAATGTTATTTTTTTTGAATTCTTGTTTTATAAACTCTTCAATGGTAAAAGTGTTTTTAGCAATTTCTTTTGCTGCTTTTTTGTCGTCAGCCAGTCTTAGATATTCATCTCTAAAAGTTAAAATGGCGGAAGGTTCAATACCAACTAAAGGTCTTTTTTTTGAAACAATATTTTTGAAAAAGTTTACATTAAAATTGGCTTTTTCTTTAGCTTTATCTAAAATTCCTTTTGAAATAAAACTTCGTCCACTTTCTTCATGTTGGGTTATGTTTACTTTGTAGCCTAAAGCTGTTAATAATTCAATAGTATCAATACCAATATTTGCATCGTAATAATTGGTAAATTCATCCATAAAAAGAAATACTTCACCAAATTTATTAGGCTGATTTAATAAGCGATTTTTATTCTTTTTATACCAATTATAAAAAGTTGTTTTAGCCAATTTTGGAATGCTTCTTTCAGTTGCAATTCCCATTATTTTTTTAGTAAGTTTTGTGTTTAGCACCAAATTAGTAAAACTAGGAGTGAGGCTACCCAATTTATTCCATTTTACATTGTTGGCAAACATACTAGTTCTAAACGGAACACCATTTTCTTTGTAATATTGATGTAAAAATTCGGCTTTTAAAGCGGCAACATCTACATTACTTGGGCATTCACTTGCACAGGCTTTACAACTTAAACACAAGTCGAAAACATCATACAATTCTTTGTGATTGAATCTATTTTCTTGGGTTGAATTAGTTAAAAATTCACGTAAGGTGTTTGCTCTTGCTCTTGTTGTGTCTTTTTCATTTTTAGTTGCTCGGTAACTCGGACACATGGTTCCACCGGCAGAAATTGGTTTTCTGCAATCACCTGAGCCGTTGCATTTTTCAGCTGCTCTAAGAATTCCTAAACTATCAGAGAAATCTTGAATAGTATCAATTTCAGGCTCAATTCTATCAATTTTATATCGTAGATTTTCATCCATTAAAAATGCATCTACAATTTTACCTTTATTAAATATGTTATTTGGATCAAAAGTGTTTTTAATTCGCTTTAGGAGCTCATAATTTTTTTCCCCAATCATTAAAGGAATAAATTCTGCTCTTACAATTCCATCGCCGTGTTCACCGCTAAAGGAACCTCCATATTTTTTTACTAATTGAGCTGTTTCAGTAGTAATTTCTCTAAATAAAACTACATCTTCTTTTTTCTTAAGATTTAAAATGGGGCGTAAATGAATTTCCCCAGCACCTGCATGAGCATAATACACCGCTTCTTGTCCGAAATCATCCATCATTTTGGTAAATTCAGAAATGTAATCTGGAAGGACGTCAACATCCACAGCCGTATCTTCAATACAAGCCACAGCTTTTTTATCACCAATAATATTACCCAATAAACCTAAACCAGCTTTACGTAAATTTAATGCTTTAGTGATGTCGTTATTTTCTAATTTTGGGAACGCATAACCTAGTTTATGTGCTTCTAAATCTGAAATTAATTTATCTGCTAAATCACGAGATTCTTTAGTTGAATTTGTACAAATTTCAAGCATTAAAATTGCTTTAGGATCGCCTTCTACAAAAAATCTGTTTTTTAATTGTTCTCTATTGTTTTTGGTACAATCTAAAATGGTTTTATCCATTAATTCACAAGTGTATAAGTTGTGATTCATAGCAATAACCACCGCTTCTAAACTTTCTTTAACACTATTAAAATGAGCCGCAACCATTATATTTTTAGCTGGAGGCAAATTATCTAAATGCAAGGTTATTTCAGTGGTAAAAGCCAAAGTTCCTTCACTTCCAGCTAGTAATTTTGCAACATTTATACTTTTGTTTTCACCTCCAAAAAGTTCAAATTTTAATAATTCATCTACCGCATAACCATTATTTCTTCGGTGAATACTTTTTTTAGGAAATTCCTTTATAATTTCTTGTTGAGTTTCTTTATTTGATAATTCATTAAAAATAGAATTGTAAATAGTACTTTCTAAAGAGTTTCCTGCTTTTTTTTGATTGAATTCAGAAACGTTTAGTTCTTTAAATACAGCTTCAGATCCATCACTTAAAATGGTTTTTAATTCAATAATTTTATCGCGTGTAACGCCGTATTTTATAGAGGTTGTGCCACATGAATTATTGCCAACCATTCCACCAATCATGCACCTATTACTTGTTGAAGTATTTGGGCTAAAAAATAATCCGTATGGTTTTAAAAAGAGATTAAGTTCATCTCTAATAACACCAGGCTGAAGGGTAACGGTTTTATTCCTTTCATTAAAAGCTATTATTTTAGTAAAATGTTTGGATATATCTATAATTAATCCATCTCCGACACATTGTCCAGCTAATGAAGTTCCCGCAGCTCGTGGAATTAAAGTGATTTTATTTTTAGTAGCAAATTGAATGAGTATTTTTAAATCGGCGTTATTTTTAGGATAAACAACACCTAAGGGAATTTTTCTATACACAGATGCGTCAGTAGTATAGATACTTTTATGTAGTGCATCAAAATGTACTTCGCCAGCTATTAATTTTTTAAGATTTTGTAAATCCAATTTTCAAAAATTTAATTTATTAAGGATTATAAGTAACGCCACTACTATGGTCTTTCTTTGCTCCAGTAACACTTTTTAGGCAATTAATTTGTCCTTCATCTTTTAAAAAACCTAATAATGCAAAAACTAAAGCCTCTTTGTAATTTATAATAGTATCTTCAGGAATTATCAATTGAGTTTTTGTGTAGGATTGAATGCGATTAATAAGAAATGTGTTGTAAGCTCCTCCTCCGGCAATCAATACTGTTTTTTCTGAGTTTGATGCTATTTTTTTCGCAATTTGTATGGCTATGTGTTCAACAAAAGTTCTTAAAATATCGTTGATTTCAAGGTTGTATTTATCAATTATTGGAAAAATGATTTCTACAACAAATTCGTATCCCAAAGATTTTGGTTTTGTGTCATTATAGAACTCTAAATCATTAAGTTCATCAAGTAGTTTTTCATTTAACTTTCCACTAGATGCAATTTCACCTTTATCATCATACTCCATATTTAATGGTGCTACATAATGATTTAACACAATATTTACAGGGCAAATATCAAAGGCAATTCGTTGGTTGTTTTCATTGAATGAGATGTTGGAAAATCCACCTAAATTTAGGCAATAATCATAGTTAGAAAATAAAAGTTTATCACCAATAGGAACTAAAGGAGCACCTTGACCGCCAAGTGCAATGTCTTGTACTCTAAAATTACAAATGGTTTTTAAGCCTGTAATAGCAGTTATTTGAGGACCATTTCCTATTTGAAGTGTGTAATTTTTTGCAGGATTATGGTAAATTGTATGTCCGTGAGAAGCTATAAAATCGATTTTGGTAATTTTATTTTTTTGAATAAAATTTAAAATGATTTTTCCTAAATGCATACCATAATCTGCATCTAATTTTGTGAGTTTTTCACCTGATAAGTGGAAACCATTTTTTAAAGTAGATTTCCAGTCTTTACTATAAGTGGCAGTTGTCGCCTTTAAAATTTCAAAAGTATAGTTGTTGTTGTGATTGATTTTTACATAAGCCATATCAATTCCGTCTAAGGAAGTTCCACTCATTACACCAATTATATATTTGCTCATTTGCTTCATGTTATATAAATTTCCCTTTGTAGTAATCTAATACATTTTTAACACTTTTGTGTTCTTCTAGTAGGGTTGATGCTAAATTTTGATCAATATGAAGCTCATCCATAAGCATTAAAGTCCCTCGGTTTACTAGCTTGTTATTGTTTAATTGCATGTGTACCATTTTATTACCTTTTACTCTTCCTAGTTTAATCATTACTGAAGTAGAAATCATATTTAAAACTAATTTTTGTGCAGTTCCAGCTTTCATTCTTGTGCTTCCTGTAACAAATTCAGGACCTACAATTACTTCTATAGGAAAATCAGCAACTAAAGATAAAGGACTATTTTCATTACACACAATACATGCTGTATTAATTTTATGTTTTTTAGCTTCTTTAAGTGCTCCAATAACATAAGGAGTTGTTCCTGATGCTGCAATACCAACTAAAACATCTTTATCTGTAATATTATAATTTTGTAAATCTTTCCAAGCTAGGGTTGTATCATCTTCAGCGTTTTCAACTGCTTTTCTAAGAGCACCATCACCTCCAGCAATAAGGCCTATAACCCAATCGTCTGAAACTCCATAAGTTGGAGGGCATTCAGAGGCGTCTAATACACCAAGTCTTCCACTTGTTCCTGCACCAATATAAAATAGTCTGCCACCATCTTTCATTTTAGAGTAAATGGTATTCACTAATTTTTCAATAGAAGGAATAACTTTTTTAATGGTATTAGGTACCGTTTTATCTTCAGCATTTATATTTGTGAGTAACTCTAAGGTACTCATTTTTTCTAGGTTATTATAGTTAGAAGCCTGTTCGGTAGTTGGTTTATTATTCATGTTGTTGTTTTACAATTATTAAACTTAAAATTGTTAATAGTGCGTTTACTAATATATTCATAAATCCTAAATCAAATGAGAATAGGGTTATAAATAGGTAATTTAAGAAATAGGTTAGAAGTGGCATTAAAATGCAAATGTATGGAACAGCTGCATCTCTAATTTTTATTTTAGTAAAAATTCCAAATAAATAAAGTCCCAATAATGGACCATAAGTATATCCTGCAACTTTAAATATTGTTGAAATAACATCTCCTTTACTGTGTGAAAATGCCATTATAATTAAAAATATAACTACTGAAAACCCAAATAAAACTATATTTTTTAAACGATTTTTTTCTTTTGGATTTTTATGTTCAATAGCTAAAAAATCATAAGTAAAAGATGTTGTTAAAGCTGTTATTGCAGAGTCTGCACTTGAAAAAGAAGCTGCTGTTATTCCTAAAATAAAACTAATGCTGGCTATGGTTCCAAAATGGTTTAAAGCTAACATTGGGAATAGAGCATCTGTATTTATGAATTTTCCGTTTTCTATTTCTAATTTTATACCAAATTTTTCGGCATATAAGTATAACATAATTCCTAATCCTAAAAATAAAAATTGAGTTATGGCTAAAATAAAACTAAATGTTAATAAATTATTTTGTGCTTCTTTTTTGTTTTTACAGGTTAGGGTTTTTTGCATCATATTTTGATCTAATCCTATCATGGCAACAGCAATTAATATTCCTGAAATAAATTGTTTAAAAAAGTTACTCCCAGAATTAAAATTCCAATTAAATATTTTAAAATATTTATGATGTGTTATTGATGTAATGGTTTCTGAAAAAGTTAAATTTAATGCATTTTTTACAGCATAAATAGCTACTATAGCTGCTAATATTAAAAAGAATGTTTGAAGTGTATCTGTCCAAACAATAGTTTTTATTCCTGATTTATTAGTATATAGCCATATTAAAGCCAAAATTATAATAACACTTACGTAAAATGGGATGTTAAAAGCATCAAAAAATGCATATTGCAAAATTTTTGCTGCAAGTAATAATCTTAAAGCAGCTCCAAATGACTGTGATATTAAAAAAAATAGCGAACCTGTTTTGTAAGTTTTTATTCCAAAACGTGTATTTAAGTACGAATAAATTGATACTAATTTTAACTTATAATATATGGGAATAAGTACATAGGTAATAAATATATATCCAACAATATTTCCAAAAACAAATTGTAAATAATAGAAATAATTGTTAGCAACCATTCCTGGAATAGATACAAAAGTAACACCAGATAAAGCTGCACCAACCATTCCAAAGGCCACTAATTGCCAAGGAGATTTTCTATCACCTGTAAAAAATGAATTTTCGCTTCTATTTAATGAGGTGAAATAGGAAATTAAGAGTAATAGCCCAAAGTAGGCTATTAAAATGAATAAAATTAGAACTGGGTTCATTAAAATTTATAGGTTAATAATTTAAAAAATGGGGCAACAAATTTCTTTGAAACCCCATTTATAACTATTTAAAATAAAACTTAATTAGATACTTGGGTCAGCAGGAATATTAGGATTATTTTCTCTTTCATCGAAAGGATAAGGGTAGTAGTTTCTATTACGTTCAATAAAATAATCACCACCCGCTGGGATTACTAAATTTGGGTGAATTCTCCTAGAGTCTTCAAAGCGCATTCCACTCATAAATAACTCAATAGACCTGTTTTTGAAAATTTCATTTAATATGTCAGATTGGCTATTTACATCTCCAGTCCAAGCTCCTAAGCCAGCGTTTACCCCGTAAACATCATCAGTTTTTTCTCTAACAAGATTTATGTTAATAACCGCATTTGGTAAATCAGGAATTCGTGCATAAGCTTCAGCTTTAATTAATAACATTTCTCCTGGTAAAAAAACAGGAATTGATGTTGAAGCGGAAGTAAAAAAACCTAAAGCATTGTCAACTCCATGTAATCCGAAATCAGTTTCGAATTCATCAACAGGAGATAAGTAAAAAGAAATTCTACCGTCTCCAACTTCTGGAATATAACTGCCAGTTAAACCAAAATTATCTTGAGGTTTAGTATCAGGATTATTAAAAACTGCGAAATCATATACAGGATTTCTTGCAACAGTACCATCATAAGTCCATTCAGACATAGAAGTTAAATCTACTGCATTTGCAACTGTAATTGCAGCTGTATAATTTCCTGCAAATAAATTATATCTAGCTAAAAAGGCGTTGATGACATTTGGTAAATCTATATTAGGGATATAGCTAGAAAACTCATCAGAAATAGGTGTTGTAGCTATTTCAGTTTTAGCACTTTCTAATAAATTAATACATTCAGCTAAAACTTCAGCTCTTGTATTAAAAATTGCATTACCATTTAAGTCATTGTTTATTGGTGCTTGTTCAAAATTTTGAATTAAGTACCCTAAAGTTATTGCTTTAAACCATTTTGCGTAAGCACTAAGCCCTGATTTTGTTCCTGGCTCCATATCAATATTATCAACATTTGCCAATATAGACTCTGCCATACCCTTATCTCTTAATAATCTAGACCATAATCGGGTAACACCTGCGTTGTCGCTATTTAGCATTGTACCACCTGCGACTAATTCACTTGGTGTAACAAAAGTTAAAAGATCTCCAAATTCTCTTGTTGTTAGTCCTGGAATTTCAACAACAGGAGATAGTGTTGAGGTTGCAAAATGTTCTGTCATCCCAACAGATTCAGCTAATAAACCTGCTTTTGTTGTTAAAACCTGATCTTCTGCAGGTTGATTAACATTGTTGAAATTTGTTTCACAAGCAGTAAAAGACAATATGCCAGTTACCACTATAAATATTTTTATTAATTTTTTCATTATTCTATCATTTAAAAATTAAAGATTACACCCAATTTATATACTGCAGGAATAGGTACATTTGCCATTTCTTGTCCTTTAACACCATTGGTTTGCCCTTCTGTATTAACTTCAGGATCAGATCCCCAATAGTTATCAATTGAAATTAAATTATTTCCGCTTAATGTAAATTTAACATTTTTAAGATAACTTTTATTTAATTTTAAATTGTAAGTAAGTGCAATTTCTCTAAGTTTAATATATGATCCGTCTTCAATAAAAGACTGAAAAATACCAAAGTTAGCAACAGAACTTCCTTTAGGAATTATACCATTTAATTCATCAGCAGTCGATTTTCCACCTTTAAAGAGGTAACCCATACGTTTATCCCAACTCATAACATCATTTCCTTTAGAAATATCCCATTGAAATCTAAAACCAAAGTTTTTATATTCAAATTCATTGGTAATGGATGCGGTATAATTTGGATTAGGATCTCCAATAATTTTTCTTAAGACAGTTCCTGTTGGTTGCCCATTAACATCATAATCTTGAACTGGAGTATTACCTTCATAATGACCTAATGCTTTTTGTACTTTTCCAACATCAGTTAATAATTTATCACCGTTAGCATCCGTTGCAAAATAAGTTCCATAAAAAACACCTAAGGCTTCACCTTCTTGAGCCACAGAGGTTCCAAACATTCCTAGTCCTTGTCTATATCCTTCTACATTAGTAGCTTTATTTTTATTATGACTAAGTGTACTTGTAATAGACCAACTTAAATTCTCATTTCTAATAGGTGTTCCTTTAATTAACAACTCAAAACCTTTATTGGTCATATTTGCAACATTTGCATATTGCTGATCAAAACCTGTTGAAGGAGATAAAGGTCTATTAATAAGTAAATGATCTATTTTTTGGCTATAATAAGAAAACTCTATACTTAATCTATTATTTAACATAGAAGTATCAAACCCAAACTCTGTTTCAGTTTGTCGTTCGGGTGCTAGATTAGGATTGCCTTGTATTGTGGAAGGGATTAATCCTATATTTCCATTATAGGTAGAACTATTATAGTTTGTGTAAATTAGGTATGGTCTTAAAGCTGTTAAATTTCCTGCTTGTCCCCAAGCTCCACGTAATTTAAAAGAATCAAATATATTACCAAATGAGTTTTTCCAAAAATCTTCGTCAGAGATAGCATAAGAAGTACTTACTTTAGAATAAAATTGTTGACGTTCATCTAGTCCAAATGTGGAAGCTCCATCTAATCGTCCGGCAAGAGTTAAAAATAATTTATCTTTGTAATTAAAATTTTGTTGTAAGTATCCACCCCAATAAGAAGCTTGAGTTCTATAGTCTATTCCAGCAGAGGCTGAAGCAGGATCTGTTACTATTACACCATCAATAGCAAGTACAGAATTATTAGTAACGCCAAACCTCTGTATTTCTTCATATTGGTAACTATAACCCGCACCAGTAGTAGATTTTAAATTATCAGATAGTTGAAATTGGTAACTCATATTGATATCGCTATTAATCATATCAGAATTGATAGTTACCTTTTGAGATAAACCATCTGGACGCGTGTTAAATCCATTTGGAATATAGATTAATCCTTCTGAATTAGAATGATCATAACCAAAAGTATAATTAAAATTAAATCCTTCAAAAGGTGTTAATTTTAATTGAATATCACTTATTGATCTGTAGTTTTTAGTTGTTGCATCAATTCTATCAATTGCTTCTCTTGGATTTGCCATCCATCCAATGTTTGGATAGTTTCCAAACTCATCTGGAGCGATGTTATTTATATTGTCTGCAAAAAGTAAACTTGTAATTGGTCCATAGTTTTTACCATTTGGCATATCATTACTTTTGTTAAAAGATATAAATGAACCCGCAGACATTGAAAACCAATCGTATAATTTTTGATCTAATCTTATACGGAACGTTTTTCTATCAAAATCTGTATTTCTAACAATACCACCATTTTTATATTGTGAAGCAGAAAAACTATATTTTGTTTTTTCAGTTCCTCCATTTATGTTTAATGAGTTTTCATATCCATAAGCCGTATTAAATATATAATCTTGATAATCATAACGTGTAGCTGGCACTGCAGTATCACCATCCCATTTTAGTTGAGCATCATTATAAGGCATTTTTTTTCTTAAATTATTAACATTAAAACTAGTAGCATAGGTAATTCTGGGTTCTCCTATTTTTCCTTTTTTAGTAAAAATTTGAATTACACCATTACTTGCTCTTGATCCATAAATTGCTGCTGCTGCAGCCCCTTTAAGTACCTCAATGCGGTCAATGTCATCTGGATTAATGTCAACTAACCTGTTTTGAGTGTAACCTCCAAGGTTAATTAAAGTTGAAGAACTATTATTTATAATTACCCCATCAATAATATATAATGGATTTGAATTGCCAGTAAGAGTACTAGCACCTCTTAAGCTAATGGAAACACCTCCTGAAGGGCTTCCAGAGTTTCTGTTAATTTGTGCTCCTGCAATTTGTCCTTGAAGTGCATCACCAATACTAACTACAGCCTTAGATTGACTTAAATCCTTACTGCTAATTGTAGAAATAGCGGAGCCTAGTTGTTTTTTTGTAGCAATACCAGAGGTACCTGTTACAATAACTTCATCTAAGTTTAATAAATCATCAGCTAATTTAAAATTAACTGGATTTTGGTTCTCAATTTTTTTCGTACTAGATTTCATACCTAGATACGAACATTTTAATTCTTGTCCTATACTAGCTTTTATGCTGTAATTTCCATCGAAATCAGTTAAAGCACCAGTTTTTTTACCAACTATAGTTAGGTTAGCTCCAGCAATTGGAGTGCCTTGTTCGTCGGTTACTTTTCCAGTAATTTCAATTTCTTGAGAAAAAACACTTAAGCTACAAAATAATAAAGTAACAATAATTAAATTAATGCGTGTAAAAATACTTTTCATTTGGTATTTGGTTTATGTTAAGTATTCAAAACTACCATTTTTTTTTTAATAACGTTAAGTTATTGTTAAAAAAATGCAAAATTTAACATAAAAAAACGCAAATAAATGCATTTATATAGGTGTTTAATGAATGTTTAAAGGATTGTTACTCCTTTTTCAATAAAAGGTTTGAATATTTGATTTTCTGGAGATTCGTCTGTAATTATGGTATTAATTTTGCTAATTGGTGTTACAGGGTATCGTTTAACTCTATTGATTTTATTTTTTGTACAAAGTACAATTATTTCATTACTTGCTTCAATCATGCATTTTTTAATATGAGAAACTTCCCAATTAGGTTCTGTCATTCCATTAGTAATGTTAATGCCTCCAGTTCCCATAAAGCATAAGTCGGCTCTTAATTGTGATATTGAAGACACTACATCTAAGCCTATGGTAACTTGTGCTTGTTTATGTAATTTTCCACCAATAAATATAATCTCAATGGAAGGATGTTCAGTAAGTTGAAGTGCAATTGGGAGGCTGTAGGTGTAAATTGTAGCATTTATATCAGATGGAATAATTTTTGCTAATTGTAGGTTGGTTGTGCTACCACTCATAATTATTACTTGACCATCTTTAATTAGGTTTACTGCTTTTTTCGCAATGATATTTTTTTCTTCTAGGTTGTAATTACTTCTTTCGTGATATGTAAGGGTTTTAGCATCTATAGGAAGTGCTCCTCCATGGACTTTTTTAATCAATCCCTTAGCTGACATTTCATTAAGGTCTCTTCGTATGGTATCTTCAGAAACATTAAGTTCAATGCTTAAATTGGAGGATAATACCTTTCTACTTAGTTTAATTTTATTTAAAATTTGTTGATGCCTTTCTGCTTTTAGCATAATCAATGTTTTATAAGAAATATCAATTACAAAGATGCAATTTATTTTCTTTTCTTGTGGTTTTATTTTATTAGGTGCATCTTATTGTATTGTTAACCGTACATTTTAAAGGGATTATTAAGTTTAATTAATTTTAAAAAGCATAAAAACGCATAAAAACGCTTGTTAATAAGTGTTTTTGTTATATTTTTACCTAATTATTTCTTATTAATGATAAAAAAATGAAATCTAAACTAAAATTAACTAATAACGATATTAGATACCAAGAAGCTGGAAAATTTGAAGAAACAAGATTTGAAAAGATTCATAATGTAGTTTTTGAAGATTCTAATTTAGCTTCAATATTAGTAGCTCAAGAAATTGCTACTTTAATTAAACAGAAACAACTTGAAAACAAATTCTGTATTTTAGGATTGGCAACAGGTTCTTCGCCCATTAATGTATATGAAGAATTAGTTAGAATGCATCGAGAAGAAGGTTTAAGCTTTAATAACGTTATTACTTTTAACTTAGATGAATATTATCCTATGGATAAACAAAACATCCAAAGCTATCATTATTTTATGCATGAACATTTATTTAATCATATTGATATTTTACCAGAAAATATACACATTCCAAATGGACAAATTAAAAGTGAAGAGCTCTATCAATATTGTATTGATTATGATAAGCAAATAGTTGAAGTAGGAGGTTTAGATTTTCAGTTACTTGGAATTGGAAGAACAGGACATGTTGGATTTAATGAACCAGGATCTCATTTAAACTCGGGAACTAGGAGTATTACCTTAGATTATATTACTAGAGTTGATGCTGCACCTGATTTTTTAGGAATTGATAATGTTCCTAAAAAGGCAATTACCATGGGAATTGGCACAATTCGTAAAGCTAAACGAATTGTATTGTTGGCTTGGGGTATTAATAAAGCTAATATTATAAAAAAAACAATAGAAGGGGAAATTTCTTCTATTGTTCCTGCAACATATCTACAAAATCATACTAACACAACTTTTGTTTTAGATGCACAAGCAGCTTCAGAATTGACTCGGATTAAAACTCCTTGGTTAGTAACCTCATGTGCATGGACAAATAATTTAAAACGAAAAGCAGTAGTTTGGTTAAGTGAAAAATTAGGGAAATCTATACTTAAATTAACGGATAAGGATTATAATAATAATGGAATGTCTGGTTTGTTGATGGAAGAAGGTACCGCATATGATTTAAATATTAAGATGTTTAATATTTTACAACATACTATTACAGGGTGGCCTGGAGGAAAACCTAATGCAGATGATACAAATAGACCAGAACGAGCTCAGCCTGCAAAAAAAAGAATTATTATTTTTAGTCCTCACCCAGATGATGATGTAATTTCTATGGGTGGTACTTTTGATAGGTTAGTTGAGCAAGGACATGAAGTTCATATTGTATATCAAACATCGGGTAATATTGCAGTTTCTGATGAAGAAGCACTAAAATTTGCTGAAGTAAGTGAAAATTTAAATTCGTCAAGTAGCGTTCAAAATATTATTAATCTAATTAAGAATAAAAAACCAAATAATATTGATACTATTGAAGTTAGAAAATTAAAAGGAGATATTAGAAAACACGAATCAATAGCTGCGACACGTTATTTGGGTTTACCAGATAATCAAGTACACTTTTTAAATCTTCCTTTTTACGAAACAGGAAATATTATTAAGAATAAATTATCTAAAAATGATTTAGATATTATGTGTAATATTATTGATGAAATAAAACCTCACCAAATATTTGCTGCTGGAGATTTAGCAGATCCTCATGGAACTCATGAAGTTTGTTTAAATGTTTTATTTTTGGCTTTAGAAACCTTAAAATCTAAATCGTATATTAATGATTGTCGGGTATGGTTGTATAGAGGTGCGTGGCTTGAGTGGGAAACCTATGAAATAGATATGGCTGTTCCTTTAAGTCCTGATCAAGTAATAAAAAAAAGACACGCTATTTTTTATCATCAATCCCAAAAAGATGGTGTAATGTTTAAAGGAGATGATTATAGAGAGTTTTGGGTTAGAGTAGAAGATAGAAATGAATTAACTGCTAAAAAATATAACGCATTAGGTTTGGCAGATTATGCAGCTATTGAAGCTTTTAAAAGATATTATATTTAATATTATGCTAAAAAAAAATCTAATTTTTTTATTTTTAATTTCTTCCGTTATTATAAACGCTCAAATTAAGCTTAATAATAGGTTAAATTTAATGCCTTGGCCAAAATCAATTGTTGAAAACCATCAGCAGTTTATAATTAATAATAAATTTTCAATTAGCATAAATGATGCTAAAAGTGAAAGATTAAATAGCCAAACCACTCGATTTTTGCGAAGATTATCAAATAGGACTGGTGTTTTTTTAGATAAAGGTTTTGCTTTAAAGAACAATAATAAAAGTATTACTTCATTAATTATTAATTACAAAATTATTGGGAAATTAAAATTAGGAGTTGATGAATCCTATGAATTAAAAATTTTAGATAATAAAATAAATATAAAAGCCAATACAGATATTGGAGCAATACGAGCTTTAGAAACATTGCTTCAGTTAATCTCTTCTAAAAAAGATTTTTATTATTTTCCTGGAGTTGAAATTCATGATTCTCCTCGTTTTGCATGGAGAGGTTTAATGATTGATGCAGCAAGACATTTTGAACCTGTAAACGTTATAAAGCGGAATTTGAAAGGTATGGCTGCCGTAAAACTTAATGTGTTTCATTGGCATTTAAGCGATGATCAAGGATTTAGAATTCAAATAAATTCTTGGCCTAAATTATATCAAATGGCTTCTGACGGACAATATTATACCCATGAAGAAATTAGAAATGTTGTAAACTTTGCGGACAAATTAGGTATAAGAGTTATACCAGAATTGGATATTCCAGGGCATGCTACTTCTTGGCTAGTTGCGTATCCAGAAATGGCAAGTAAAGACACTATTTATCAGCTACAAAGAAATGCAGGAATTTTTGATCCTACCATAGATCCAACTAAACCAATAACCTATAAAATTTTAGGTGATGTAATTACTGAAGTTTCTTCTCTTTTTCCTGATAAATATTTCCACATTGGAGGCGATGAAAATAAAGGAAAACAATGGGATGCTAATCAAAATATTCAAAATTTTAAAAAAAATCATGATTTTAAAACTAATCATGATTTACAGAACTATTTTAACTCAAAAATACTAGCAATTCTTAAAAAGAATGGAAAAATCATGATGGGCTGGGATGAAATTTTACAACCTACTTTATCTAAAGATGTAGTAATTCAATCATGGCATGGAAAAAAACACATGTTAAAAGCCGCAGCGTTAGGATATAAAACCTTGCTATCAAGAGGATATTATATTGATTTATTAAAATCCGCAGGATATCATTATAAAAATGATCCAATTGATAATCCTGATAGTCTTACAAAAGTTCAATTAAAAAATATTCTTGGTGGAGAAGCAACTATGTGGGGAGAATTGGTGACACCTTTAACGATTGATTCTCGTATTTGGCCCAGAACGGCTGCAATTGCTGAAAGGCTTTGGTCACCAAAAAATATTAATGATGTTAATAATATGTATAAAAGGCTTAAAGTAATTAGTTTTAGGCTTGAAGCACTTGGTTTAACACATATTAGAAATAAAGAGGTTATTTTAAGGAATATTACTAATAATCAGGATATTAGCTCTTTAATGATTTTGTCTAATATCTGTGAACCATTAAAAGGATACAAAAGGAATTATGGAGGTACAGAATATAATACTTTTTCACCTTTTACTTTATTTGCAGACGCTTGTACTGCTGATGCTTCAGATGCTATGGAATTTAAAAAAATAGTTAAACAATTTTTATTAAAACCGAATTTGAAAAATAAAAAAGATATTATTAAATATCTTGCAAAATGGATCTCTAATTATGAAAAATTTGAAACATTAGATAAAAATCCCATTTTAAAAAGCATAGAACTTCCGTATAAAAATTTATCAGATTTATCTAAAATTTTAAAAAGAAATCTTTTAAAAAAATCTAATCACAAACACCTAAAAAAAGCATCTAAATTATTAGTAATGATAAAAAGTCCGTTTGTTGATGTTGAGTTTGTTATTCACGATGATTTAGAAAGACTTTTAAGTTACTTAAAACGTTAGTAGATTAATTTTAAACTTAATAAAAGTATGATACTTACTATAATAATGGCTGTAAATCCAATAATAACATTGAAACGTAATTTTTTTGAGCCTAAAATTAAAGCGTAAATCATTTTAATAAAAGCGTTACTTGCAGTTGCAATTACGGTTGATGACACAATTAAAGGAATACTTATAATTGCAACTTTAGTTTGGAATAAATTTAAAATAAAAGGATCAATATCCGTTACCCCAACTACTAAAGATAAAATATGAATTCCATTATTGCCATAATATTGCATTACTACTTCTGTAACTTTTGCAAAAACAATAAATAATAATCCAAAAACAAAAGCAGTTTTAAATTCCAAAGGGTTTTTGTTTTGAATAAAATGATGTTTAATTATTGTTTTATCCTTATAATTAAAATAGAATCCAACCAAAACACTTACTATAATTAGTGGAATAAAATATTTTAGCAAGGCTAATGCAACAGCTTTATTAAAAATTAATGCTAAAATCAACAATCTAAGATACATCATAGCAGTTGCCATTAAAATACCTGAAGCAATTTTGCCAGTAGCATTATTATATTTACTTTTTTTTGCTAATACAATAGTGGTAGCTGTACTACTGTATAAGCCGCCTAAAATACCAGTTAATAATAATCCGGCTTCTTTAAAAACATATTTTTGTAATAAATAACTAATATATGATATAGATGAAATGGCAACTATGGCAAGCCAAAATTTATAAGGTGAAATATCTATAAACGAAAAAATAGGTTTATTAGGTAATAAAGGTAAAATAACACCAGCTATAATTAAAAATTTAGCAAGTGTAATAAAATCTTGAGGATTAATTTTTTTTGAGAATTCTAGTAAATCTTTCTTAATTTCAAGTAATATTAAAACACCAATAATAATAAGGATTAACAACCAAGGAGGCTGGGTGTACATTAACGGAGCAATAGTATAGGTAATTAATAATGCTATAATTGAAGTAAAACCAGCTGATTTTTTGTTTTTTAATTTAAAATAATAAAAAAGTGCAACTAAAATTGATATAACTACAAAACCAACCAAAAAAGGAATAAAACTTTTTGGATTTAAAAGGTATAAAATGAAACCTAAAATACCAACAAGGGCAAAGGTTCTGTCGGTACCAAATAACTTATCTTCGTCTCTTTTTTTATGTAAGGTTTTTTGTTCAAGTCCAATAAGTAGTGCAAAAACAGTAACTAAAATAAAATTGATAAAATCTTGAGGTATATTTTTATAAAACTCCATAGAATTATTAATTATAACCCGTTGTGCATTTTAGGTTTTTAAACCTACTGTTACGTCAGTTTGAGCCTGCCTGACGGCAAGGCAGGTAATTTTTGATAAAAAATGGTATCGAGAACGGCTGTTTTTAAATAAAAAACCTATTCTCGATACTAATTTTAAGCCTAAAAAGGCTAAAATTCACTCGAATTGACGAAATTTTATCATAATGCACAACGGGTTAATTATAATGTAAAGATACAGCGTTTTGAAAATAAATAATAGATATTTTTAATAATAGTTACAGAAATGAGAGTATTATTAAGAAAAATATTTTGAAAATTTAAATGGATTTTATTCAACTATTATATTTTTTTAAAAAATTAAAACAAATTTTAATTTGAAGCCATCATATTAAAATCAATAGTTAAAATAGCATTTGACATCATTTGAATATCTCCCATACTACTCTCGTTTCCTGTTGTACTCATTACAAAATCATCCGATTCGGCATTTATAGTGTACATTCCTTGAGGAATTCCTATAAATGTATAATTGCCATTTTCATCAGTATGTGTAGTTGTGTAAGTTTCATTATTTTGCATTAATGAAATGCTAACTCCAGCTAAATTTCCTTGGTCATCATGAATGTTTCCAGAAATAGTACCGGCATTGTTCATTGCTACAAAACGCATGGTAGGAGTGAAGGTAAAACCAGTCATACTTAACATCATTCCATTTCCTGCATTTTGATAACTAACACCTTCTAACATAAAAGAATGTTCTACATCAATATCTAATAAGTATTCATTGTCAGAGCCTAATTGAACATTCAACATATGATCTAATGTAATATCAATACTTCCATTTTCATTATTTATCACCATATTAGATGCTCCCATCATACTTCCTCCTGACATGCCATTTTGTGACATATCATAAGAATAAGATTCTCCATTATTTGTTACCATTTCAGAAGAAGACATATATAAACGAATGGTATCATAATCACCCACAGGGATGCTTGCATTTGCTAAAGTTTCTGTTATTCCATTAATCATATCAAGCATATTATAAGTTGTGCTTGAATCCATAATTGTAACAAAAGAATTAGGGTTTGATGAATTACCAATTTCAATTTTATCTATGGTAACATTAGCTTCCATAAATTGATTGTAAGGCATTGGTGCATCGGTTAATTTAAGTGATAAATTTCCGTGTTCTGTTGAATCTGTTGTTGTACAGCTTAAACTCACTAGAAGTAGTAATGCTGAGATAATATATTTTATAAATTTCATTGTATTTAATTTTAATTATTGTTACTCTTTTATTAGTATGTTAATTTAATTATTCAACATACATTGTTTAGTTTTTGGTAATAATTATTAAAATCAAAGTCTAAATATTTCATATAAATTAGAAATATTTTTTATCAAGAGAGGAGGTGAATATTGTATAA
Source organism: Lutibacter sp. (assembly GCF_021647475.1). Taxonomy (GTDB): domain Bacteria; phylum Bacteroidota; class Bacteroidia; order Flavobacteriales; family Flavobacteriaceae; genus Lutibacter. The sequence goes on along the minus strand of NZ_JAKIUR010000010.1, from coordinate 51,498 downwards.
AATAATTGGTTGTTTTTTTTAGAAAAGATTCAAAATAATGGATACTATAAAAAAATAATGATGGAGTATAGGCTCTATCTTTTTCTAACTTTATTCTTTTGTGTAACTCAAGAGAGGTACTTTCTTTAATTATCTTTTGATTAGAACAACATGCTTTTTTAAAATAAGATAACTGTGGGTGAGTATCGGAAAAATTCTTACAAGAAATCATCTCTGTTCTGCAAGAAGACATTTGCATTTCACAACTATGCGAAGCGTTATTAGTGAAAGAAATTTCAAAAATGATATTATTACATTTATGTATAGCAACCGAATAAGATGAGGTGGAATATAGTACCAGAACAGTTAATAAAACAGCTATTATTTTTGAACGAGGTTTTACCATTTTTAGTACATTAAATTTAAGTGTGGTTATATAGTTTTTAACGCTACAAATATCGGTTTTATTGTATCAAAATAATGTAATAAAAGTTACATATAGATATGATAGAGTGCATTTAGAATTAGTTTAAATAAGCTTGTATTTAAGTCTTTTTATTGTGTAACAACAAGCTATTTTGGTAAAGTATGTAAGTTTTAAAATATAGTTATTGAAGTATTATTTATTGTAACTTTAGTATCAATAAAATTTTTATTCAATTTTAAAAAGAAAACCTCCGGAAAGAGGTTTTCAAATTCAACAAAAATCAACAACCTAATTAGCCGATTTAATAAAGTCAAAAATCTTTTTAGCTTGATCTTTTGTTAGATTGGCTCTTACTCTCATGTGTAAACTAATTGTACTCCAATCTGTGTCATTATAAGCTGCAGGTGAAGGTGTATTATGACATCTTATGCAGTTTTCACCCCAAAGTTGAGCACCTGATTTATTTTTATAAGTAGCAACTTGTTCTGCAGAACAAGAAACAGTGGTTACAGCCAATATAGTTCCTATTAGCACTACTGCAATTCCAAATATTTTAAATGTTTTCATTCTTGTTAATTTTTTAATTAAAACCCTATTGCCCAATGTAAATAAACACCACTTTCATTAAAATCTCCAATAACGTCATGCCCTCCTTTTCCTGTAATATTTTGATAATTTAATTTGATAAGTGATCTCCAGCTAATCCAATAATTTAATCCAACAGAATATTCTTTTTTGTTAGTTCCCCAACCTGAGCCTTCAGGCGTTTTAAGTTCAGAGTATCTATTTACCAATTCAAGTTTACTAATAAAATTATTACTTGACATAGTTGGTCTGTATGATAATTGGGCATAAAATGAATGGCTTTCATTATTAAAATTTAAGTTTTCAAATACCCCTGGAGTTTCCTCAATAGTATAAATCATATTATCAACTTTAGATTTATTATATTGAGATTTAATATCTACTATTCCTCCTAAACCTGGAATTTGTTTTACAAATGAAAAATCAATAGCATATAAATTAGCGCCTAAATTTTCATAGGCACTATCTGTGTTTCCAACTTTATCAGTAGAATAAAAAGAGAGACCAAATTCAGTAGAATTATTAGAGAAAGGTAATATTCCAATACGACCACCAAAGGCTCTACTATTATTGTTGTCTCTTAAATTATTAAAAGCAAGCATTCCTGCTTCGCTAGGATCTATACCATCGGGAGTTTTAAGTCCAGGGCCATTTGTGTTATAAACGGAATAATTAACAGTTGAGGTTCCTAATCTGAAAGCACCTCTCAATTCAACACCAACTCCTGATCCAGGAGCAATGCCATCATGCCCAAATCCTAAAGGTTTTGTAGGCATTCTGTTTACCCAGCTTGGATGTAAACGCTCCATAAAAGTACCGAAGGGGAGCAAAAATTTACCTCCTCTTATGGTCATATAGTCATTTAAAACATACATAATATCAGCATATTCAAAACCAATATCTAACGAACCCTCATTAATTGTAAATTCTAATTCTGTTTCAAACATTAAACGATCTGAATGTTTAAAAAGAAATATAGGAGCAAAAGTTCCTCCATTAAACGTTGATTCTGTTTTTCCATTTGTTTTAATACTTTCGTATCCCATATGGCCATAACCACGAATCATAAATTGAGTTTTACTTGACTTGAAATCGTTTTGTTGAGCATTTAAGCCGAAGACAAATAGAGATAAAGAACCTAATAAAACTAATTTTTTCATTTTAGTTATCATAAATTATTTTTTAAAGGTTCTTAAATAATTCACTAATTGCCAGCGTTGTTCTTCAGTAAGTAATTCTTTATAGGAAGCCATTGGAGCGTTTCCATTTGTTAATTTCCAAAATAGGACACCATCTGATTGTGCTTGTACTGTTTTTGATGTAAAATTAGCAGGTTTTGGATTTAATGCTGCACCAGCAATACCATCGCCTTTACCTTTTGCTCCATGGCAAATTACACACATACTAGTAAATAACTTTTTACCTTTTTTTATAGCATCGGTATTTCCTTTTAAAGGGTTTTCGATTGCATCTGCACTTTTAGGAGCTACCCAAGTTTGGGCATTAACTGCAAACGTAGCAGATATCAGTAATAATAATGTTAATGTTGTTTTCATAAATTTTAATTTTTATAATTATTCATGTTTTATTGTTATTCAATATTTAATTACAAATTTCTTGAAAATAGAGGACAGGTATATACCGTACAACCCGTATATATTTACAAGTAAAAAAGATACCAACTAACCCTGATACACCCACTAATAGTATGTGCAAAGCAAAGGGGTACTTAACTTTTTAGAATTATACTGTTTTTGAAAATTATGGATAGCTTTTTTATAATAAGCCGTTTTGAATAGCATAATGTACTAAGCCAACAACACTTTTTGCATGAAGTTTTTCCATGATGTGCTTTCTATGTGTTTCTACGGTTCTTATACTTATAAAAAGTTTATCAGCTATTTTTTGATTGCTATATTCCTTTATTATTAACTTTACTATTTCTAGTTCTCTATTAGTTAGGGGAGTTTCACTGGTTAATTTAATTTTATTCGCTGAATTATACTTACTTCTACTATCTTTTTTATTTAAGCTATTTGTTTTATGGTATGCTATATATAAAACACCTGTTTTATTTTTTTCTTTGTCGAAAATATTTGTTTTAGAAAATGAAACAGGTATTGCTATATTTGATTTAGAATAATAAGTGTTATAAATATTTTGCACAGATTCTTCTTTTGATGTTATTGTTTCTTTTTTATTTTCACCGAGTAATATTTTATCAATGGATTTACCTATTAATTCTTTTTCTTGGTATTCTAGTAAGTTTAAAGCGGCTTTATTTACAATTAAAATTTTTCTATTGACATCTGTAATAATCAATATTTCATCAATTTTTTGTATAATACTGTTAAAAAAATCTTTAGAAACCATGTTTTGAGATAAAGATTCAATCATATTGTTGAATAATTTAGCAAAACTATTTAATTCGTCTTGTGTTCGTGTGGTTATTTTTACTTTAGAAGTTAAGTTTCCTGAGGCTATTTTTTTTGCGGCAGACGCTAAAATATCTATAGGAATAGTTATTTCTTTAACATAATAAAATCCTCCAACAATTAAAGAAGTCATTATAATTAACACTAAAATTATGATACTTTTAGAGCTTGAACTTCTAAGCTCCTCATTTAATTTTCTGTATTTACTAATTAATAAAGATGAAGATTCTGATAATATGTCTATTTTTTTTCCTACAGTTGCTATATTATTATCCATAACTTCCATCATTATAGCACCTTGTTTGTTTCCAATAGGATTTTTTAAGTAAAATATTTTATAACTTAACTCTTTTACTTTATAAAGTATGGTTTCTATCTCTTCTAAAAAGTGTTCGTTAAAATGGTTATTTTCTAACGTTAAACAATTTTTTAAACGTAGATTAGTTATAGAATCTAGTTTTTTAAAATTTAATATTTCTACTTTATTACCATGAATTAGATAATCATTTGCAGGCATTAATAGTTCTGTAAAACTCAGCTTTAGCTCTTGTAGGTTTTTGTTTTTTTGAGATTCCTTTAATATAATTGTAGAATTTTTATCAAGCTTATCAGTACTTACAATTCCAATGTATGCAATAACTATATTTAGTATTAACATAGCAATAATTCCAATTAATAACTTTTGGAAAATAGTCATTTTAAGAATGCGTATGTTTACTATTTTTTTCATAAATATAATTATCTAAAATAAACGCATCAGTTTATTTAGGTTTATTGATTTTTCTAATAGTTTTAGAACTTTGGTAGAATAAGGTAAAACCGCTTAAAATGGTTAAAAGTCCTAAAACGGAAAATCCTCTTAATACCCAATTATTTATGTTATCTCTAGTATTGAAATCCATAATATGAAGCATTCATAAAAAATCAAATAATCGCCATTGTTTATTGCGTATGGTTTCAAAACTTCCTTTTTTTGCACTGATATAAATTACACTGTTAGATGGATGTTTAAAACTAACAGCCCAAGCAGGCAAAGGACCTCCTCTATATTGGTAATGCCTGTTTATATTCTGTTTTGTAACATATTCAGTAGTTGTAACATTAGTATTAGGTTTAAATAGCTGTTTTGCAAAATTTATTGCTTCATTTTTGTTTAAGGGAGGTCTAATTTGACCTGTTTTTGCGTTAACCATTACCAAATTGGTATCAGAATATATACGATATACCGTTTTCCCTAAAACATTTGCAAGGTTTATTTTTGATATTTTTTTTGATGTTAAACCCGCATTTAAAACAGCAGTATTTGGTGTTATTAAATTATTGCTTACGTTAACTTTAGCCTCAGGAAAATTTATTAAATGATCTCCATGAATATGATTAATATTAGTCCAGCTAAAATATAAACCACCAATAGTCCAAAAAAAGAACTGAATTCCTATAAATACGCTAAGATATCGATGCGTTTTTCGAACGTAATATTTTGAGCTCTTCATACAATATGTTTAGTTATTATTTTATGCTATCCATTAATCGAACTGCCCAATTTTTAATTAATTTTTTATCACTTTCTGTTAACTTAGCTTTTTTGTGAATTAAAGTATAAGTAAACATTGGCATTTCATCATCAATAACTTGATTTTTAATACTCTTTAATTTATTTTTTTGTTTACGTTTAGAATAAGAGCCAAATTCACTAAAATTTAATTCTTTTTTCCCTTTCTTTATATGATTTTCAAGTAACCAACTAACAGGCTTTATTTTATTATACCAAGGATAATTAGTGTTGTTACTATGGCAATCATAACAAGAATTTTTAAATATTGTTTGAATTTCAGCAGGGAGCGTAAAGGTTTTAGAAATATCCGATTCTGAAATCTGCTGATTTTGATTGCGTTTAGTAGGTATAAATTGAATACCTACTAAAACAACCAATAAAATTAGTAGTAATTTTTTAATAAGACGCATTTAGTTTATTTGTTTTTGTACACTACCACATTTTATCATTTTACTGCCAAAAAATGGATTTTTAATTTCTTTATATTCGCTAAGCCAAATAGCTCCTTTTCCTTCTCCTGCCATAGGACATTTATTTTGATAAAGAGTTTTGCTAGTTCCTAATAAAGAAATTAAATCATTTATATCTACACTTAAATTTTCAAAGTGTTCTCTTTGATGATCAATAGGGCTTTTAATAATATGTTCTGCTTGTTCTTTTGCATCTTCAATAATTTCCATATACTCTTTGTGTTGAGTTTCGCTTAATTTTGACATGTCAAAATTTGAAAAAGCGGTAAGCATCATGTTTCCTCCTTTAGCGGCTTCATCTTTATTATCATTAACTAACGCATTTTTAATTTGTAAATAGCTATCAATTATTGTGGATGTTGCATTATTTTTTTGAGTAGTAGCATCAATATTTCGTTTTTCTTTTGAAGAGTTTTCTCCCATTGTAGCATCATGGTCATGGTCACCATGGTCATGACCATCAGCTTCTTTTATATTCATTTCCTTTGATTGCTTGTTACCACTACTAGGTTCTGTTTGTTTTTTATCATTTTTACAAGCAGTTAAAAATAGAGCTGATAGTACTAATACATAAATTGTTTTTTTCATTTGTTTTGATTTTTAATAGTTATTGTTTTTGATTATTTAAATTTTTACACTTCTTAGTCTAAGCGAATTTGTTATAACTGATACTGAACTAAAGCTCATAGCTAAAGCAGCAATAATAGGTGATAATAAAATTCCAAACACAGGGAATAAAACTCCTGCAGCAATTGGTACACCTAAAATATTATATGCAAATGAGAAGAATAGGTTTTGTTTTATATTTTTCATCACCTCATGGCTTAGATTCTTAGCTTTTACAATACCCTGTAAATCTCCTTTAACTAAGGTTATTTCTGAACTTTCAATGGCTACATCAGTTCCAGTACCCATAGCAATGCCAACGTTTGATTGGGCAAGTGCAGGTGCATCGTTAATACCATCACCTGCCATGGCTACTATTTTACCTTCGGCTTGTAATTGCTTAATAACTTCTAATTTATCTTCAGGTAAACAACCGGCTTTAAAATTAGTTAAATGCAATTCATCAGCTACGGCTTTTGCAGTATTTTCATTATCGCCTGTTAGCATAATTACTTCAACACCTTTATCCATAAGGGTCTTAATTGCTTGTTTACTGCTTTGTTTTATAGCATCGGAGATGCTAACATAACCTACAGCTTTTTTATTTACAGCAATAAATGATACTGTTTTACCTAATTTTTGTTCAGCAATAATTTTGGTTTCTAATTCACTTGGGATAGTAGCCTTTATTTGTAACATCAATTTTTTATTACCTAAAGCTACTTTATTTTTATCAACAGTACCTACAACTCCCATTCCTGCAACAGCTTCAAAATCATCAGCTTTACTGAGTTTGGTTTTATTTTGTTTTGCATAAGTTACAATAGCTTGTGCTAATGGATGTTCACTATACTGATTTAAAGAGGCAATTTGTTGTAATAACTTTTTTGAATCACCTTCTAAAGCAACTACACTTTCAACTGAAGGTTTTCCTTCTGTTAGGGTTCCTGTTTTATCTGTAATTAAAACATTTACTTTATTCATGGTTTCTAAAGCTTCTGCATTTTTAATAAGAACACCACTTTGAGCTCCTTTACCAACACCTACCATTACGGACATTGGTGTTGCTAAACCTAAAGCACAAGGACAAGCAATTATTAATACTGCAACTGCATTAACAAAGGCATAAACTAATGCTGGATTTGGTCCAAAATTTGCCCAAACGATAAAGGTAATTATTGAGACACCTACTACAATTGGTACAAAATATTTTGAAATAGTATCGGCTAATTTTTGGATTGGAGCTCTTGAGCGACTAGCATCGCTTACCATTTGAATAATTTGTGCTAATAGTGTTTCTGAACCTACACGTTCGGCCTTCATAACAAAAGATTGTGTGCCATTTATAGTTCCTGAGCTCACTTTATCATCTACAGTTTTATCAACAGGAATAGGTTCACCTGTAATCATAGATTCATCAATACTACTTTTACCTTCTGCAATAACACCATCAACAGGTATTTTTTCTCCTGGTTTAACACGCAATAAATCACCTGCTTTAATATCGTGAATTGAAACTACTTTATCTTCTCCATCAATAACCAAAGTAGCTTCTGAAGGGGCTAATTTTAATAATTCTTTAATGGCTCCACTTGTTTGGCTATGGGCACGTGCTTCTAACAACTGACCTAGCAAAACTAAGGTTAAAATAACAGCGGTTGCTTCAAAATATAAACTTACATCACCAGATTTACCTCTAAATTCTTGTGGAAAAACATCTGGAAAAAACAGCCCAACAATACTGAATAAAAAAGCTGCTCCTGTACCAATTCCTACAAGAGTAAACATATTTAAATTCCAAGTAATAATTGATTTCCAAGCACGTTCAAAGAACACCCAACAAGTTACAAATACCACAGGAATTGTTAATAGAAATTGAACCCAATCCCAATAATATTGTGGCATAATTAATAATAAAGGGTTTTTAGGTAAATACATTGCTAAAGAAATGAGTAAAACAGGTACAGAAAGTATGGTCGATAATTTCATTTTTTTAGCCAAATCCTTATATGTTTTTTGTTCTTCACTTTCATCAGGTTCCATAGGTATTAAATCCATACCGCAAATTGGGCAAGCTCCGGGGGCATCTTTAATTATCTCCGGGTGCATAGAGCAGGTAAATTTAGTTCCTGTAGCAAGTGTAGGTTGTTCAATTAAATCCATACCACAAACTGGGCAACTGCCTGGTTCATCGTAAGTTTTATCGCCTTCGCAGCCCATAGAACAATAAAAAACGCCTTTTCCTTTGTGTGCATGATTATGCTCATGATTATGAGCGTGTTCATGATTATGGCTATGTTTTGCTACTTTATTTTCTGAATCTTTTGCACTTTTAACAACTAATTTCATTTTGCATTTTGGGCAAGTTCCTGGGTTGTCATAGGTTTTATCTCCTTCGCAGTGCATTGGGCAGATATATTCAACAGTTTGTTCTTTTAAGTGCATACCACAAACTGGGCAATCGCCTGGTTCGTCATAAGTTTTATCGCCTTCACAATGCATAGGGCATTCATAAACGGCTTTATTAGTTTCTTCAATTTTTTCTTTTTTATCTTCTGAAGAGTCTTTGACTTTAATGGTGTAATGTAAACCTGCCAATAATAGCGTTTGTTGAAGTTTTTCAATAGAAACATGTGATGTCATTTCTACTGTAGCTTCTTCTTTATCTAAATTTACTTGTACTGCGGTGATTTCTTTTAAATTACTTAAAGCACTTTTAACGTCGGTTTCGCAACCTACGCAAGTCATTCCAGTAATTTTGTATGTATGTTTCATAATAAGAATTTTTTAATCATTTAATAGGTATCAAACTTATAAAATACCTATATAATTAAGTTATGGTTTATTGGTAATTAATTATAATATTTTGATAATTACTCATTTATAAGTTGTATTGTAAAATATGAGCCAGAATTTTCAACAAATTTTTGAAATATAATACCTTTTGAAGTATTTAATATTTCTTCTGATTTATAGCTAATATTTGAAATATTAACCCCAGCCACGTTTATTTTTATATTAATTTCACCAGATATGGTATATGTATTATTGTTTGTTTTTTTTATTGTTCTATTTCTATAGTCCATATTAGTAATAGCGGTAACCCCTAAAAAACCTGTTTTATAAGTGGCTGTAATTTTATAATCATCAAGAGAATTTATTTTTTGAAAATTATTAGGATATAGAGGTTTTTTACTCAACACATTAATATTAATTTTTTTAGAGGGTTTGTTTAGAAAAGGGATGATACCCATAAAAATACTTCCTTCTTTTCTGTTACAACTATATTTAGAGGTTTCTTCTTTTTTTAGTTTTCCTTTGCTATCAAATTTTTTCATATTTATTTCTAAAGAGAATACATTATTATTTTCAATGATGTTTCCTACTTTAATATATTGATAATCTAGTATTTTATGATTTTTATCAAAATTTGTTTTTTTAAATTGTTTATTCTCTATTTGATACATTAACATTCCTTTAGGGCTTTGTGAGTACGTTTCAAATTGAAATAACAGCACAAAAAGTAGTAGAGTAACAATTATTTTATTTTTTAAATTCATAAGTATGTTAATTCAATAATTTTATAAATTTATGATTTCTTTTCCATTTTAATATAGTGAAAAGCTTCTTTTATGGTTAAAGGCTTAGTTGAGTTTCCGGTTCTTATATAAAATATGGTGTCTTTACCTTTTGTTAAGTAAACGGGTTCATCAACTTCATCTATAGCTATCACACAAATTGTTTTTTTATCTAATTGGTGAAAATAAACAGTACAATAAAAACAATATTCTTTACCGATGTACTTTGAAATTAGTTCATAAATTTTTTGTTCAAAACCATCCGTATTTTGTTGTTTTAGAGTCCTAAAATCTTTTTCTAAGCCAAGTATTTCTTTATTGTCATTTACGCCAATAATTAATTTTCCACCCTTTGCGTTCATAAAACCAGCTAGCGTTTTAGCTATAACTACTTCTAAATCAAGATTAGTTGTTTTTTGTCTAAAATCATATCTAACAGACGATTTTAACTCAATAAACTGGTTTTCACCTTGGTTAATCAATTTTAGTAGATCTTTATTTAATAGTTGAATGTGTTTGTTTAGCTTTTTACTATTTTGCTTATATAATCCGAAAATTAAACCTGTAACGCCTCCCATTATTGAAAAAATAAATGACATTTCAAGCATTTTGTAGGAAAAAGAATGCTCTGTTCTATGGCTTAAAACATTTAAAAATGAGGAAAAAGTAAGAGGTTCTTTATTAAATTCATACCAATATACAATCATAGTAAGTGGATGAAAAAGCAGGTAAAAAATTAAAGCACCAAATATGGTATGTAATATAACAACCCTTTTGTCGGCTAATCTACTTAATACCCTGGTACCAGTTTTCATTTTTTAATAGTATAAAACCAACAAATTTTTTGGTTATTTTTCTTCTGTTTTTTTACCAGATAGTGCATTGTAAAAGGTAGCAATACTAACACCAATTAACCAAAAAAGGATAAACGTTTGCAAAAGACCTATAATGGAATTAATTAGAGGTATATTCATTCTAATTATTGAAGTTGTATCTAAACCATGTAAAAAATTATTAAAAATTAATATAGTATTTTTTTGTCCTAGACTAAACATTAATATTGCACAGCCAATATATAAAAGTGCCCCTGTTAAACCACAGGCTATTCCCATTTTTTTAACATTAATTTTATCCATTTTTTTTTAATTTAGGTAAGTATTTAAATTATTGTATAAAGTATAATTTAGCATTATTAAAATATGCTGATAATTAATTATTTTTAAACTTTCTAATAATTAAGCGATTACTTTTATCGTATGAGAAATAACTTATTGTCCAATTTAACCCAACCAATAGTTTGTTTTTAAAACCACTAATAGACATTAAATGAACAAAAGACCATAATAACCACGCAAAGTATCCTGTAAATTTTAATTTTCCTAAATCGGCAACGGCTCTACGTTTACCAACAGTTGCTAATGATCCTTTATCAATATATTTAAATGGTTTTATGGGTTTTTCATTAATTATTTTAAGAAAATTTTCAGCTAAATATTTTCCTTGTTGAATAGCTGGTTGTGCTACTTGAGGATGACCTTTAGGAGTTTTATCTGTTATCATTGCAGATACGTCACCTATAGCATAAATATTATTAAAACCTTCAATTTTTAAATTCTGATTTACTTTTAGTCGGTTCCCTCTAACAATATTTTTTTTGTCAATTCCATCGGGGAATTGTCCTTTTACACCAGCAGCCCAAATTAAGTTTTTAGCATGTATTTCTTTTCCACTTTTAGTTTTAACGATATTTCCATCATAATCTATAACAGCTTCATTTAATAGTACATTTACATCAAGTTTTTTTAGATATTTTAATGATTGAGAGGAAGCTTTATTAGACATAACACCCAAGATTTTATTAGAAGCTTCAATCAAATATATCTTCATTATTGAAACTGAAAATTCTGGATAATCTTTTGGGATAACATATTTACAAAACTCTGCCAATGCACCAGCCATTTCAATTCCGGCAGGTCCACCACCAACAATTACAAAATTAGTTAGTGCTTCTTTTTCAACCTCGTCACAGGTTATGGTAGCTTGTTCTAGATTTTGCAACATCATGTGGCGTATATTCAAAGAATCTCTTATATCTTTTAGTCCTAAACTATTTTTTTGAACAGATTTTAATCCAAAAAAATTAGTAGCTGTACCCGTTGCTAATACTAAATAATCGTAGGTAATTAATCCTTTGCTAGTGTAAATGGTATTTTCTTCTGGTTTAATTTGTAATACTTCAGTAAGTCTAAAGCTAACGTTTTTATAACCAGCTATTTGTTTTCTTAAAGGAAAGGCAATGCTATCAGGTTCTAATCCACTTGTTGCAACTTGATATAAAAGCGGTTGAAATTGATGGAAATTATTTTTATCAATTAAAACTACTTGTATGTGTTTATTTTTTAATTTTTTTACTAATTCTAATCCAGCAAAACCACCTCCAATAACCACTAACCTTTTTAGTGCTGTCTTTGGCAAACAGATGGTTTCTGAGGAGCAACATTCTATGTTTTCACAAACATTAGATGTACAATCATTTCTCATTGTGTTATGTTTTAGGTAGTTTCACTAAATTAAAATTCAAATCAAAATCAACAATCAATATTTTAGAGTTTTATAAACTCATTATAATTTTTTTCTGAAGCAAAATAAAGAACATCACTTTTGCTATTTGGTTTTAAAACAATATAAGCGGTAGCTTTATCAACCTTTTCACCTGTTAGAGGATCTACACCAAACCGAACGCCATTTAAATTATTTTTAAGTTTTGATACGCAACCTTGACAACATCCATAATATGTTTTTCCATCAACTATAACGGGAATTTGTTCGGTTCTCATAAATGCATTATTTACATAACAAACTTCGCTAGATTTTAGTTTTGCTCCTTTTTTGTTAGCAGTAATAGCTTTTTCTTTTTGAATAGTTGTTGCTTTATTGCTGTTCTGTTTTTTTGTTTGATTGGTTGTGCAACTACTTAAAATAATGCTTAAAATAAGTACAGTTGTTCCTAATAAATATTTTTTAAATTTCATAAATATTAATTTATAAATTAGTGCCTGCAAAAGAAAAGAGCGTATTTTTAAAGAGTGAAATACTCAAAACCATTTATTTAATATGAGGTTATACACTCTTTTCTTAACAGGTCTTTAAAATGTTTTAATGTTTATGTTTCATATTGTGATCCATTTTCTTTTCTTTCATATTTTTCATCATTTCAGGATTCTTCATCATTGCACTCATTTTTGCTAACATTTCAGGGTTTTTTATCATCATTTTCATCATTTTAGTTTTCATTTCAGGATTAGCATTCATCATTTTCATCATTCCTTCTTTAGATCCCATATGTTTCATACCATCTCCTTTCTTCATCATTTTCATCATTCCTTTATCCTTCATCATCATCATATGCATTTTGTTACGCATTGTTTCGTTTTCCATCATTGCCCCCATCATTTTATCCTTCATACCTGGATTTTCTTTCATTGTTTGAGACATGCTTTGTTGTTGCATATCCGCTTTTTTCATAGTATCCATATTTTGACTATTTCCGTTTAAACTTATTAGTCCTACAATTGTTAAAATAAATGCTATTTTTTTCATGATTATTTTGTTTTAAATTATTATTATTTTTTATTACTTAGTAAAGGTACTTTTAAACCTTTTTTTATTTATATAGTATTATGGGTGATATCTATAAAATTTTATCTAAAGACTTTCTATTCCAATTAGATAGCTTTTTGTAGGTACTCATACTCATGCCTGTTATTTGTTTAAATTGATTGGATAAATAATTAACACTACTGTATCCTAAATCGTATGATATTTGAGTGAAATTTAATTGCCCAGTTTGTATTAACTCTTTGGTTTTTTCAATTTTAAGTAAAATAAAATATTTTTCAATGGTAATTTCAAGTGTATTTGAAAATAATTTACTTAAGTAAGTATAATCTTTTTGTAATTTATTAGCTAAAGTAGCTGATAAATTAGTTGTCATTTCAATAGGAAGGTTACTAATAATTTCGACTAAAACAGCTTTTATAGCTTCAATAATTTTAGTGTCATCATCAACAATTAGTTCAAAATTATGTTTTATTAATGTATTTTCAATACTTTGTAACGTAATTTTGTGTTTAGGATATTTAATAATTGCTTTTCCTAATTTTAATTCAACAACAGTTGCTCCCAAATTTTCTAATTCGGTTTTGACAGTACTTATACAACGGTCACATACCATACCTTTAATACGTAATTCTATAAGATTTAAAGTTTTCAAAGTTTTAAGTTTTAATTATTTTCCATCTCTTACTCTGATTCTACTTTCTACGTTACTAACATATATTAATCCATCTCCTCTATAACCTGTTCGGGCATGTGTTTTAATAACGTTTATAATTTTATCAACATCTTCTTTATTACATACTATTTCCATTTTTACAACTTTATTATGTAGAAAAGGAAAATCTAAACTTGGAAATTCAGTTTTAGGATCGGTATAGTCTCCAACACCTTCACCTTGAAAAACGGTAAAACAACAGTATTGTTCTTTTTTGAGATTTTCAGCAACTGCGTTTAATCTTTCGGGACGTATAAATGCTTTAATTTCTTTCATAATTTTACTTTTTAAAGGGTTATTTTGAATTATTTACAAATCCAAAACAACCCAGATATTTTAGATAGACTTGAATGTTTCTTTAACACTACCACAATTAGACATTGAGCTTTTTGTTCCCATATAAGGATTTACAATGTTTTTTGAATTTGAAAACCAATAAGCTCCAGCTCCATTTGCCATTGGGCAAAAGTTTTTGTAAACTTTTCCTTTTGTAATGTTATCTTTAAAAAGAGGCTCCATTGAAGTGGTTAATTCTGCAAATAATTTACGTTGTCCTTTTAAATCAGTACTTTCGGATAGCTTATTAGCTATAGCAACAGATTTTGTTGCTTTTCCATAATTATTTAAAATGTTTACTAACATTTTTGACATCATTTTTACTTTTTGAGTATTCAATTTTGTCAATGCAGTATTAATCATTATATAATGCATATATGCTTTATTTAAATTAGCATCGTTAAATTGGGCTTCAGCACCTTTTTGTTGCATCATATTCATGCTGCTTTTATCATGCTTCATCTTCATCATTTTGCCACTATCAGTTTTCATATTCATCTTACTATGGTCATGATTTTGTTGTGCATAGTTTAAACTTGAGATACCTATTGCAAAAACAATTGCAAAAACGGATTTTAAATTTATTTTTTTCATATGATTCTATTTTAAGTTGTTATTGTTTAATTTTAATGTATATCCGTTTTGTATCATATTTATACGTCATGCTGAACTTGTTTCAGCATCTCATAATTTTTTATATTGATGAGACCCTGAAACAAGTTCAGGGTGACGAACTTTTTATGATTAATTACGGAACAATCAATTTAATTTTTATATTCTTTTGTAATTTCTCCACAGGTTGGCATTGCATCTCCATAAAAAGGATTTTTAATGACTTTATCGTAACTAAGCCAATATGTTTTTTTCATAGAGCAATACTCTAAATAAAGTGGTTTATTAGAATTTTGAAAACCAAATTTATCAATAGCCTTTCCAAGTTCAGGACCTAATTTTGCGAAATTAATTCTCTGATTTTCAATATTTTTAGCGTTTATAATGTTGGTTGTTTGAAGATTTAATATTTTTAAATCTTTCATCCATTCATTATGAGCATCACCTAAAAGCAATAGCATATCAACTTTATTTAAAGACTCTTTAACATTTTCTGATTGTATTTTTGCCTGTGCAAAATCACCTTTAAAAAGTGCGTCTTTTAAATTGATATAGGTATTGATTACATTTCCTAACTGACTTTTAAATTTAGGATCGATTTTAGATTTGTCTATCATAACCATGTTTTTAACAGGTTTCTTCATCTTTTTCATTTCAGCATCGCTCATTTTAGACTTCTTTTTTTTGCTTCCACCCATATCCATTCCTGCCATACCACCGGTATTTCCTTTTGCACCAGTTGGGTTCATCATACTTTTTTGACCAATTAATTGTGCAGATGCATCTATACTGAAAACGCCATTGGTTGCAACTATTTCACCTTCTTTTAATCCTTTTTCTATGATATAGAAATTACCCATATCTTGTCCTAAAATAACTTCTCTATACACAAATGAAATTGTTTTTTCATGGGGTATTTTAACATAAACTACAGATCGTTTTCCTGTCCAAAGTACGGCAGATTTAGGAATGATAATGGCATTTTTTACATTGGTTAATGTAGCTTGTAGAATACCATTGGCAAACATTTCAGGTAATAATTTATTGCTAGGATTTTTAAGCTCAACTCTAACTTTAGCAACTCTAGTTTTTGCAGAAACAAAAGGATCCATATAGGAAATTTTACCTTTAAAGCTTTTGCTTGGTAATGCATTAATTGTGAAATTAACCATATTACCAACTTGTATCCAAGGAATATCAGCTTCATAAGCTTCAAACATAACCCAAACGCTACTTAAATCGGCAATATCAAAGAGGTTGGTACCTTCCATAATATGATCTCCAAGCTCCACATTTCGTTTCATAACATAACCAGAATAATCAGATAAAATATCTATTTGATCTTGAACTTTTCCAGATTTTTCAATGGCATCTATTTGGTGGTCAGATAATTTCCATAATTTTAATTTATTGCGTGTAGCCGTATATAATTGCGGATATATGTTTCTTGATTTAATAGCTTCAAATAACTCTTTTTGAGCTGAAATTAATTCAGGAGAATAAATCCGTATAATTTTTTGTCCTTTATATACTTTTTCTCCTGTAAAGTTTACATATAAACGTTCAATTCGTCCTGGAATATGAGAAACTTGTGAAAATAAACGTCTTTCATCTGGTTTAACCCTTCCTAACAAACGAATTTGTTTTACAGCTTTTGATTTTTCAACAATTGAAGTTTGAATATTTGCCAATTGTATAGCTTCAGGTGTCATTACAATTTCATTGGAAGCTATTTTTTCTCCAGTTCCTTTGTTATTGTCTAAAGGAATAAGTGTCATTCCACAAATAGGGCATTTCCCAGGCTTTTTCATTCTAATATTTGGGTGCATAGAACAAGTCCATAATTTTGTAACAGGATCTTGAACGTAGTTGTGTTCCTCTTTGTTTTGAGAGGTTTTTGTATTATCATCTCCAGAAAACACGTTTCCTAAGATAACTCCGATAATTAAAATACCGATTCCTATAATATAATTTTTATATTTTTTCATATTATTCATTTTATTTTCCGATTAAATAGTTCATAAATGCTATGGCAGCATTTTTATCGATTAGGGCTTGTTGATAAGCCAATTCATATTTTAATAACTGACGTTCAATACGCAAAACTTCTTCAAAATCTTTTGCATCCGTTGAATAAGAAATAATTAATACGTCTAGTATTTTTTTTGCTATTTGTGCTTGTTTTTGGTTTAATGTTATTCGTCTGTCACCATCGCTAAAATTTTTATAGGAAGACGAATAGATAGTGCTTAACACATTTTTTTTATCTTCTTTTTTATAGGTTTCAGCTTCTTGTAATAACTTAGCTTCTTTAATTAATGCTTTGTATTTTTTTCTGAAAATAGGTATTTTAATCCCTACGGAAGGAAACAAAAAAGCATCTTTACCATTGTCAACTGCTGTTGAAGAAGGATTTTTATCAACTACGGTATAATTTAAACCGATATTAAATTTTGGTAATCCTTCTTTTTTAGCAACAACTTCTTGATTTACAAAGGCACTTAACCTATGATCAATACTTTTTAATTGATGGTTGCTTGCATAAATTTCATCTAACATAGTTAACTTATCAAAAGGCAATTTATCTTGCCATAAAGTATCTGGAATTATAATACTATTTGAAACTTCTCGTGCCAATAAATTATTAAAATTAGTTTGGATAGTATTTTTAGTATCCTTAAACAAAGCCAATTGATTTTCTAAATCATTTAACTCTAATTCTACACGTAGTTCATCAACAATAGATGCTTTTCCTGATTCAATTTTAACTAAAGATAACCGTTTAAAAACTTGCAAAATATCCATATTCTGTTTCGTAATTTTAATAGCTTTTTCAATAAAATAATAATTATAAAAAGCTGTTTTTACTTCAAAGAATAGATTTGATTTTGAATTTTCAAATTTTTCAAAGTTGGCATTTGCCATTTCAGTTGCTACATTTTCTTTTGCATTTAGCAAACCAAACCAAGGAAAACTTTGAGTTAGGTTAAACTTCCATTTTTGAGGTCCAACACGTGTTTCAACGGGTTCAATAAAATAACCAAAAGCAACTTGTGGATCAGGTAAAGCACCTACTTGAGGTACTTTTTCCATTGCAGCCATATATTCACTGAATGTTGCTTTTAGTTCAGGATTGTTTTCGGCTGCAATTTTCAGATAGTTTTCTAAGCTTGCCTGACTAAAAGTATTAGTACTTATTAGTAGCAACAAACTAAATAAAATGATGTTATAAATTTTTACTTTCATTTTTATAAATTTAAGCTTGTGATTTTTTTAATTCTTTCTTTAAATTATGTTCTTTCCACATGCTGTAAAGCACTGGTACAACAAACATAGTCATCACCTGTAAAAGCATGCCTCCAAAAGAAGGGATTGCCATAGGTATTACTACATCAGCCCCTTTACCAGTTGCTGTTAAAACGGGTATTAAAGCTATAATTGCAACTGCAGCAGTCATCATTGCTGGTCGAACTCTTTTTGAGCCTGCATGTAAAATAGAAGCTCTAATTCCTTCAATGGTTTTAGGTTTTTCTTCATCAAAAACCTGAGTTAAATAGGTTCCCATAATTACACCATCATCGGTTGCAATACCAAATAAGGCGATAAATCCTACCCAAACGGCGACACTCAAATTAATAGTGTGGAGCTGGAATAAATCTCGCATATGAACCCCAGCAAAACTAAAGTTTAAAAACCATGTTTGACTGTATAGCCAAATCATAATAAAACCACCTGAAAAGGCTACAAAAATTCCTGAGAACACCATTAATGACGGTAATATATTTTTAAATTGAAAATATAAAATCAACAAAATTAGAATTAATGAAATAGGAACTACCAGCATCAATCGTTTAGAAGCTCTTATTTGATTTTCGTAATTACCTGTAAAACGATAGGTTACACCATCAGGCAATTTAAATTCACCAGAATCAATTTTATCTTTTATCAATTTTTGAGCAGCTTCTACCACATTGGTTTCAGCTTGACCTTCTTTTTTATCAAAAATTACATATCCTGTTAAAAAGGTATCTTCACTTTTAATAACTTGAGGCCCTCGAACATATTCTATAGATGCTAGTTCACCTAGTTCTACTTGAACACCTGCAGGCGTTGGGATTAAAATTTTCTTTATGTCATCAGGGTTATCCCTATACTCTCTTGCATATCTAACTCTTATAGGAAAACGTTCTCTTCCCTCAACAGAGGTGCTTAATTGTTTTCCTCCTATAGCTACTGATAATTGCATTTGCATATCTTTTATGGTTAATCCATATCTAGACATTGCTTGTCGGTTTAACTTTATTTCCAAATAAGGCTTTCCAACAACTCTATCTGCAAAAACAGTAGAAGGATTAATGCTAGGCACTTCTTTTAATAAACGTTCTAATTCAAAACCTGTTTTTTCTATAGATTCTAATGTTGGACCAAATACTTTAATTCCCATAGGAGCTCTCATTCCTGTTGAAAGCATAATTAATCTGGTTTGAATAGGTTGTAATTTAGGTGCAGATGTTAAACCTGGAAATTTAGAATGTTTCACAATTTCTTTCCAAATGTCATCTTCATTTTTTATTTTTTGACGCCATTGTCTAAAATACTCGCCATCTTCATCTTTAGTTAATTGATTTTCTGTAATTTTTTTAAACGCATCTTTTCCATATTTATAGGTTGAACCATTTTTTAAAACAAAAGCATTATTTTTGTTTACTTTAAATCGAATTCTTCTTCCATCGCCATCTAAAATATATTCAGGAATATAGTTTATTGTGTTTTCAAACATAGATGTAGGAGCGGGATCTAGAGCAGAATTTACACGTCCCCATTTACCTACCGATGTTGCTATTTCTGGAATATTATTTATACGTTTATTAATACTTGCCATTACCTTTATATTTTCGCTAATGCTAGAGTGAGGCATAGTTGTTGGCATTAGTAAAAATGAACCTTCATTTAGAGCAGGCATAAATTCTTTACCAACACCTGGAAAAGTTTTTTCCATACTATTCCAAGCACTATTGTTTTTAGCAAAATTTGGCATAAAACTAAAAACTTTACCAAAGCCAAGCCAAATGTTAGCTCCAAATAAAACTACAATAATAGGGATTGAAAGAAATTTCCATTTATTTTCTAAACACCATTTTAAAACGATATCATAGAAATGTACAATGGTCATTAACAAACCTAATACCACACCAACAATTAGAATTACGAATATAAAGTTGACTAATGTTGAGTTTGAAGCTCCTAAAGGCATCCATTCAATAGTTAAAAAATAAAGTACAACAAAAACTGTAATTGCAATATTTATATAATTGGCAATTTTTTCAGAATAAGGTAATTTTATTTTGTTTTTTAAGAAGGTACGTTCTGATACTTGAGTTAATAAGTTATTTACACCAAATGCAACTAGAGCTAAGGCAATTACACTTCCGTAGGCTATTAAAAATACAACACCAAACCCTATTAATAATGAATTGAATATGCGGCTGGTCTTCTTTTTATCTAATTTTATAGAGAATAATACTTGTGCCATTGCAGGTATAAATAGTATTCCAATAAATAAAGAAGAAATTAAAGCAAATGTTTTGGTAAATGCTAAAGGTCTAAATAGTTTTCCTTCTGATGCTTGCATTGCAAATACTGGTAAAAAACTAACAATAGTGGTAGCTAGGGCAGTCATAATTGCTGAGGCGACTTCAACTGTGGCAGCATAAATTACTTGTACTAATTTTTTACCACTAATATTTTTATTTTCGGGCATTTCTAAATGCCTAATAATATTTTCAGTAAATACAATTCCTACATCCACCATAACTCCAATGGCAATTGCAATACCTGAAAGTGCTACAATATTAGCATCTACATGAAAAAATTTCATTAAAATAAAGGTCATTAAGACTCCTACAGGTAATAAAGTTGAAATTAATATGGAAGCCCTCAGATTTAAAATTAATACAATCACTACTAAAATACTAATTAATAATTCGTGAGATAAAGCCGATTCTAACGTTCCTAATGTTTCATGGATTAAACTAGAGCGGTCATAGAATGGAACAATGGTTACTTTAGAAACCGTTCCGTCAGCTAATGTTTTTGAAGGCAATCCTGGAGCAACTTCTGCAATTTTCTTTTTAAGGTTTTGAATTACCTCTAACGGATTAGCACCATAACGTACAACTACCACACCACCAACTGCTTCTACACCACCTTTATCAAGCCCGCCTCTTCTGGGGGCAGGACCAAATTGTATTTTGGCAACATCTTTTAAACGAATTGGAACATTATTATTGACAGTAACTACACTTTCTTCTAAGTCAGATAAGTTTTTAATATAACCCAGTCCACGAATTAAATATTCAACTTTGTTAAACTCTAAAGTACGTGCACCAATATCTAAATTACTGTTTTTTACAGCATTCATAATCATTTTTACATCAACATTATTAGCTTTCATAGCATCAGGGTCAATTTCAATTTGATATTCTTTTACATAACCACCAATTGAAGCTACTTCTGATACGCCACTTGTTGCTGTTAAATAATAGCGAACATAAAAATCTTGGATTGTTCTAAGTTCTTGTGGATCCCAACCTCCTGTTGGTTTTCCTGTTTTTGGATCTCTACCTTCTAAAGTGTACCAATATACTTGTCCTAATGCGGTGGCATCTGGACCTAAAGCTGGTTTTACTTCATTAGGTACGGTTCCTGGAGGTAAAGAGTTTAATTTCTCAAGAATCCTTGTTCTACTCCAGTAAAAATCTACATCATCTTTAAAAATGATGTAAATACTAGATAGTCCGAAAATAGAATTACTTCTAATGGTTTTTACACCAGGAATACCTAATAAGGCAGTAGTTAAAGGATAGGTAATTTGATCTTCAATATCTTGCGGCGATTGTCCCATCCATTCTGTAAAAACAATTTGTTGGTTTTCACCAATGTCAGGAATAGCATCAACAGGTATTGGGTTTCGTTCAATTAAGGATGTTTTCCAATTAAAAGGGGCTGTTACAATTCCTCCAATAATGAAAGTGAAGAGTAACATAAATGTTATTAACTTGTTTTCAAGAAAATAGCGTATTATTTTATTAAGCATATAGCATTTGATTTTTAATTATTTAAATTTTAAAGTTATAAAAGCATGATAGGTATCATAACTTTTATAAGCTAACAAATAAAAAATAGTATAATAAATTTAACTATCTTATTTTGTGTCTAAAAAATAATTAAAAATCAGATAAGAAAAACTTGGTGGGTAACCTGAATGTTACTGACCAGTAGAGGAGGTGTATAATTTTTAAAAGGAATGATGTTAGTATCTAATCCTTCAAATAAGTTAATGTAAGTGTAAATAAAAGGAGCTAGAAACATTTGAGTATTAAAGTTTAAACTTGAAACATCAGAAGTTTCTAGCTCATTTTGTCCTGTATATATTTTAAGTATAGTATCACAACAATTTTTATCGGCTACATTACAATCTTCTTTTGAAGGTGTTTTTTCATCCATACTACAAGAATCAGCTTTTGAAAATAATGCACTGTCATATACTTCACCTCCACAATAGTGTTGGTTAACGGTAAACGACATTGTAGAAAAAAGGACTACAAAAGTCATTAAAATTGCTGCTATTTTTGTAAAAAATTGTTTCATTAATTGTCGCAAAGATATAATTTATTATTTATTTAATATTAAATGAATGTTAAAATGAAGATTATAGACTATTAATAACTTGTTTAAGTTTTTGTTGAACTTCCTTTGCAATTTCTTCTAAACTATTATTTTCAACAGCTCCCATTGAAGCAATAGGATCAACTGCAGAAATTACAATAGTGCCATTTTCATTTTCTTCAATAATTACATTGCAAGGTAGCATAATACCTATTTTATCTTCAGCAGATAAAGCTTTATAGGCAAAATGAGGATTGCAGGCTCCTAATATTTCATAAGGTCTAAAATCAACATTTATCTTTTTCTTTAAAGTTTCTTGTACATTGATGTTTGTTAAAATACCAAATCCTTCTTTTTTTAATGCTGCTGTAACTTTTTCTTTTGCAGTCTCAAATGTTACGTTTTTGAGAGTTGTACTAAAATAATAATTCATAATATATTGTATTTTATGATACAAAGGTAAGTTATCCTATTAAATCAATTTTTATGTTTTTTTGGTTTTTTGTTGTAAAATTATGATTCCTTTCTCATTTTTCTTAATTAATATTTTACTATTTTCAATTTATTATTTTCATTATAACGTATTGATACTAAAGTAAATATGTAATAAAAATTAAAAAATAATTTTAGTAATAGTGGAGACGCCGGGAATCGAACCCGGGTCCAAACAAGCAACTAAAATAGTTTCTACATGCTTAGTTTTTACTTAATTTTAGTCAAAAAGCTGATTAAAAACAATCCACTTTAAGCTTAGTTTCTTAAATTTCGAAATACTACCGAAACCATAGTAAATCTATGTTAATTTTTACGATGCCTCAAAATTGAACGCCATTAACCAAGGCTTTCAGGAGACATTTAGCATTTGCACCTAGTGCAACGAGGCTTTATCTTACTGTAATTCAGATTAAGCAGCTAAAGCAAAATTATTTTCGCCGTTTAAGTTTTTGAAATTGAGATTTACGAGTGCTATTTCATTACTCGGCATGCTTCTATATCAATTGATCTCGCAGTCAAAACCAATCGTCCCCAAAAATTAAAGAACTTTAAATAAAAGTGCACAAATTTAGTAAAAATATGTTACAATTATCACTTGCAAAATCTTTTAAATCCTAATACCTTCGTAGCAAATTTTATACCATTTATTTTATGAAGATAGGAATTATTAAAGAACGTAAAAATCCACCTGATAGAAGAGTAGTTTTAGTTCCAAAAAAATGTAAAGAATTAATGTTAGCAAATCCACAGCTTTTAATTAAAGTAGAAAGCTCAAAAGATCGTTTTTTTACAGATGAAGATTACCTAAATGAAGGAATTGAAGTGGTACATGATGTTTCTGATTGTGATGTTTTACTTGGCGTTAAGGAAGTTCCTAAAGCAAATTTAATTCCTAATAAAAAATATTTTTTCTTTTCGCATACTATCAAAAAACAATCTTATAATAGAACATTATTACAAGAAATTTTATCAAAAAATATTGAGTTATTTGATCATGAAACCATTACTAATAACCAAAATGTAAGATTAGTAGCTTTTGGTAGGTATGCTGGAATTGTAGGAGCTTACAACGGATTTAGAACCTATGGATTAAAATTTGACTTGTATAATTTACCTAAAGCAGAAAGACTTCATGACCAATTAATGTTAATACATAAACTTCAAAAAATTAAGCTTCCTGCTATTAAAATTGTATTAACAGGAAAAGGAAGAGTTAGTAATGGAGCTAAAGAAATGTTGGATGGAATGGGACTAAAAGAGGTTTCTGTTGATGAATTTTTGAACCAAACTTTTAAAGAACCAGTTTACGTACAAATTAATGTGCTAGATTATAATAAAAGAAAAGATGGAAAAGTAATAAATCGAAATGATTTTTTTAACCATCCACAAGAATATGTTAGTAATTTTATGAGATTTGCCAAAGTGTCCGATTTATATATTGCTTGTCATTTTTTTGGAACAGGTTCACCATATATTTTTACAAGAGAAGATGCAAAATCAAAAGATTTTAATATAAAAGTAGTTGCCGATATAAGTTGTGATATTGATGGTCCTGTAGCTTCAACTATTAGATCTTCAACTATTGCAAATCCAATTTATGGTTATAATCCTAAAACTGAGCAAGAAGTAGATTATAAAAGTAAAGATGCTATTGCAGTAATGGCAGTAGATAATTTACCTTGTGAACTACCAAAGGATGCTTCTGAAGGTTTTGGAGAAAGTTTTGCAAAATATGTTATTCCATCATTTTTTAATAATGATAAAGATGGTGTTTTACACAGAGCAAAAATGACTGAAAATGGAAAATTAACTCCTCGTTTTAGCTATTTGCAAGATTTTGTAGATGGAAAATAATCAACAACATT
The DNA here is from genome assembly GCF_021647475.1 of Lutibacter sp. Lineage (GTDB taxonomy): Bacteria > Bacteroidota > Bacteroidia > Flavobacteriales > Flavobacteriaceae > Lutibacter. Next base: position 26,554 of record NZ_JAKIUR010000010.1, on the reverse strand, counting down.
TATTAGTAAAATTAGCAAATACTAAAATGCCTTATGGAAAATATAAAGGTAAATTTTTACTTGATTTACCAGAACATTATATTGTATGGTATAAAAATAAAGGTTTCCCTGCAGGGAAATTTGGTGAATTACTGCATTTAGTTTATGAAATTCAGTTAAATGGTTTGGAAGATTTGGTACGAAAATTAAAATATTAAAATTAATTTTAATGTATATCCATTTTGTATCATATTTCTACGTCATGCTGAACCTGCCTGTCGGCAAGGCAGGCTTGTTTCAGCATCTCATAGTTTTTACTAATCACCGATTTATATTGATGAGACTCTGAAACAAGTTCAGGGTGACGAACATTTCATGATTAATTATGGACAATCAATTTAATTTTCTTTTCATTTTAAGTAAAATAGAATCTTTATTTTAAAATTAATTTTAAAATTTTAGCACTTATTTTTTATAATTTCAAATTGATTATCCTTAATTTTTCAAATATAGCTTAGGTTTCAAAGAGCAAACTAAAATCTATGAGAAAAAGTTAAATTTTTTCGAGAACTTTTCAACAATAAAATGTTATTAACTAATTCCATTAAAGGATAAAACAGGTTTATTTATTATCTAATTTTATTAACTCAAAATTAACACCAAAAACCAACTTTTTAAAATGCAACAATTAGTGTTTCCAAAAACTATAACTTATAACGAAGTGTTAGAGAGTGCTTTATCTTATTTTAATGGCGATGAATTAGCTGCTACAACTTGGCTGAATAAATACGCAATGAAAACCAAGAAAGGTGAATATTTAGAGGCTACGCCTAATGATATGCACCATAGAATGGCATTGGAGTTTGCTCGTATTGAAAGCACATATAAAGATCAGGAAAAAGGAGCAAGTGGATTATCAGAATATGGTAAAACACGTGAATTTTTATCCGAAGAAAAAATATTTGAACTATTTAAAGATTTTAAATATACAATTCCTCAAGGAAGTGTAATGTCTTCTTTAGGAAACAAAAATGTAATTTCATCTTTGTCTAATTGTGTTGTGGTTCCACCAGTTTATGATTCTTATGGTGGCATTTTTTATACCGATCAGCAATTAGCACAACTGTTTAAAAGAAGATGTGGAGTAGGAGTAGATTTATCTAATTTAAGACCAAATGGAGCTTCAGTTTCTAATTCTGCAGGAAGTACAACAGGTGCAGTTTCATTTATGCATCGATTTTCAAATACCACTCGTGAAGTTGCACAAAATGGTAGGCGAGGAGCTTTAATGTTAACTATGGATATTGCACATCCTGATATTGAAAGTTTTATAACCGTAAAACAAGATTTAAGTAAAGTTACTGGGGCAAATATTTCACTTCGATTATCAGATGAATTTATGGTAGCGGTAATGAATGATGATGATTTTACCTTACGTTGGCCAATTGAAAGTAAAACTCCGAAATATACCAAAATAGTTAAAGCAAAAGATCTTTGGAATTCTATCATTAAAAGTGCTCATAATACTGCTGAACCGGGTTTAATTTTCTGGGATCGACAACATTATTATTCAACTTCATCTATATATCCAGGATTTAAAAATAGCTCAACTAATCCTTGTTCTGAAATAGCTATGCAAGGAGGAGATAGTTGTCGTTTAATAGCGTTAAATTTATATAGTTTCGTTAAAAATCCGTTTACTGATAAAGCAAAATTTGATTATAAAAAGTTCTATAAAATAGCCTATGAATCACAACGATTAATGGATGATTTGGTAGATTTAGAATTAGAAGCTGTTGATAGAATCTTTAATAAAATAATGCATGATGAAGAACCAACAAATATTAAACAAGTTGAAATAGATACTTGGAAACTATTGTATAAAACTGGTAAAAAAGGTAGAAGAACTGGTTTAGGTTTTACTGCATTAGCAGATGCAATTGCAGCATTAGGAATTAAATTTGATACTGATGAAGCTTTAGCTGTTGTTGATGAAATAATGAAAACCAAATTCAAAGGAGAATTTGATAGTTCAATTGATATGGCAATTACCCGTGGAAAATTTGAAATATTTAATCCTGAAATTGAAAAATATTCTGAATTTGTTCAAATGATAGAAAAAGATTTCCCTGCCATTTACAAACGAATGATGAAATATGGAAGAAGAAATATTTCAGTAAGTACTGTTGCACCAACAGGAAGTTTGAGCATGTTAGCACAAACGTCTTCTGGTATTGAACCAGTTTTTCTGTTATCATATAAAAGAAGACGAAAAGTAAATCAAGATGATGAAAACGCAAAAGTTGCCTATGTTGATGATTTAGGGGATGCTTATGAAGAATTCGAAGTTTATCATCCAAAATTAAAAAAATGGATGGAAGTTTCAGGTAATACCTCAATGGATGAAAGTCCTTATAAAGGATCTACGGCTCCTGAAATAGATTGGATGAAACGGATAGAAATGCAAAGTTTAGTTCAAAAATATACTACGCATTCTATTAGTTCAACTATAAATTTACCTGCGGATGTTGATGTAGAAACGGTTGGTAATATTTATATTGAATCATGGAAAAAAGGCTTAAAAGGAATTACTGTTTACAGAGATGGTTCAAGAAGTGGAATTTTAGTTGCTAATGATGACAAAAAGGAGGAGAAGAAAGAAGGATGTTATGCGGATACAATTTTCCCTAAACGACCAAAAAAAATTGAAGCAAAAGTAGTTCGTTTTCAAAATGATTATGATAAATGGGTAGCGGTTGTTGGCTTAATTAATAACAGACCTTATGAAGTTTTTACGGGTAAAATTGAAGATGCATTTATTTTACCTGTTTGGTTAGAAAAAGGATGGGTAATAAAAAATAGAGATGAAAAAGGACATTCTCGTTATGATTTTCAATTTTTAGATAAACAAGGTTACAAAGTAACACTTGAGGGATTATCTAGAACTTTTGATAAAGAATATTGGAATTATGCCAAATTAATATCCGGAGTTTTACGACACGGGATGCCGATACAATATGTGGTTGATTTAATTAACAACTTAAATATGTACGATGATAATATCAATACTTGGAAAAATGGTATTGCACGTACTTTGAAACAATTTGTACAAGATGGTACGCAAGCGGTAGATAAAAAATGTCCAGAATGTGGTGATCCTGAAGGATTAATTTACGAAGAAGGTTGCTTAAAATGTAAAAATTGTGGACATTCTAAATGTGGATAATATAATTTTTGGTTAAACAAAAAAACATCAACAAAAATACATATCTTGTTGGTGTTTTTTTTATGAATCCAGTTGAGCAACATATTTTAAGTCAGAAAGAACCATATCAGTCTATTATGCTATATGTACGTAGTATAGTATTTAAAACGCTTCCTAATGTTGAAGAAAAGTATAAATATAAAGTTCCATATTATGTTTATAACAAAAAACCAATGTTGTATTTAAATGTTTTAAGAGGAACATATTATGTAGATGTAGCTTTTGTTCAAGGAATTTTATTAGAAGAAAAATATCCTCAATTAAAAGATAATAATCATAGAAAACAAGTTCGCTCACTTCAAGTAAAAAAGTTGGAAGATTTAGATGAGATGCTATTTGTACAATTATTAAAAGATGCTGCTATATTTTTAGATAATAGTAGAAAGGCTTGGGTTATTTAGTATTAGGTAACATTTCGGAGAAAATTTCAAAAACTTAAATAAATTACTTACTTTTGTCGTTAGTAACGTAAAAGGTATGATTATATCGTTTGGGTCAAAAGAAACAGAAAAAATTTGGATTGGGTTTAGAGTTAAAAAAATGCCTTTAGAAATTCAAAATGTTGGACGTCGGAAATTGAGAATGCTGAATAATTCTCAAGACATTACAGATTTAAGAATTCCTCCTTCCAATAGACTTGAAAAACTAACTGGAAATCTGAGTAGATTTTACAGTATAAGAATTAACAAACAATGGAGAATTATATTCATTTGGGAAAACGGTAATGCAAGTGAAGTGAAAATAGTTGATTATCATTAAAAAGTAAAGAAAATGGAAAAATTAGCAAATGTACATCCTGGAGAAATATTGTTCTACGAATTTCTTGAACCTTTAGAAATAACTGCTTATAGACTTTCTAAAGATTTGAAAATTCCTCAAACTCGAATTTCTGAAATTATAAAAGGTAATCGTAGAATAACCGCTGATACAGCTTTAAGATTAAGTAAATATTTTGGAAATTCTGCAAAATTTTGGCTTGGGATTCAAGATGATTTTGATATTGAACGAGGAAAGGAAACAAAAGAGTTTGAACTAAAGGAAATAAAACAGTTTAAAAATAAAAATATTGCTTAACCTTATAAAAGTCCGAACCCATTAATTGTTTTTCTAATAGCAACTAATTTACTTAATAAATCATCCAAATATTTCAGATTCAACATATTTGCTCCATCGCTTTTTGCAATAGAAGGATTAAAGTGAGTTTCTAAAAATAATCCATCAACACCAACTGCAACTCCAGCTTTAGCAATAGTTTCAATTAATTCAGGTTTACCACCAGTAACGCCACTACTTTGATTTGGTTGTTGTAGTGAATGTGTAATATCTAGAATAGTTGGTGCAAATTGTTGCATTTCGGGAATTCCCCTAAAATCAACAATCATATCTTGGTAGCCAAACATTGTTCCTCTATCGGTAATCCAAACTTTATTGTTACCGCTATCTTTTACTTTTTGAACGGCGTGTTTCATAGCAGCAGGACTCATAAATTGTCCTTTTTTTAAATTCACCACTTTTCCAGTTTTAGCAGCAGCCACCACCAAATCAGTTTGACGAACTAAAAATGCAGGAATTTGTAATACATCTACATATGCTGCTGCTTTAGTAGCATCATTAACTTCATGAATATCGGTAACCGTAGGAATATTAAAAGTTTCTCCTACTTTTTTTAGAATTTTTAAGGCTTTTTCATCACCAATTCCAGTAAAACTATCAATTCTTGATCGATTTGCTTTTTTAAAACTTCCTTTAAAAATAAAAGGAATTTTTAGTTTATCGGTAACTTTTAAAATATGTTCTGCAATTTTTAATGCCATTTCTTCACCTTCAATGGCACAAGGACCAGCTAACAAAAAAAAATTATTACTGTTAGTATGTTTTATGTTTGGAATTAGATTTAAATTCATTGAGTGATGATTTTAGTGCAAATGTACATCTTTTTTTATAGGATTAACACGATGATTTTAACACTAAAGCCCAAATATTATCTTAAAATTACAAATTCACATCGCCTATTTTTATCATAACCTTCTTCATCACATGCACCTGGTTTATTGCAATTATTTACAGGTTGTGTTTCACCATAACCAACTGCTGTAATTCTATCTGAGTTTATTCCTTGGCTGATAAAATATTTTTTTACAGATTTAGCTCTTTTTTCAGATAACATTAAATTGTATTTGTCACTTCCCCTAAAATCTGTATGTGCACCTATTTCGATTTTCATAGTAGGATATTTATTTAATATGCTAATTACATTTTCTAATTCTAAAGCAGCATCTTTTTTAATATTCCATTTGTCAAAATCAAAATAAATGGGTTTAATTTTAATTTGTATTTTATTGTTTTCAGTAATAATATTTTTTTCAGCCTGTTCAAAAGATTCCATTAAAATAGGTAGTTTGATGTTGGTGTTATTTTCATTCACTTGGAATTCTGTTTGAAATGGAATGTATAAATTTTTAGTTGCTTTAAGGATATATTTTTTACCTTTTTCAACTTCAAAATTATAAGAACCTTGGTTATCAACTACTACTTTCTTAATTACTTTATTGTTAGTGTTTAATAAGCTTACTTCTGCTTCAGGTAATAAATGTTTAGAAGTTTTATCTTGTACCACTCCATTAACAAAATACTTTTGATTTTGAGTAAATGCATAAATATCATCATCTCCAACACCATCATCTCTATTAGACGAAAAATATCCTTTATTTTCATCATTTATAATAAATGAAAAATCATCGAAATTACTATTTATAGGAGTTCCCAAATTAATTGGAGTTGAAAATTGATGATTAACTAAACTGCTTTCAAAAATATCTAAACCGCCATATCCAATTGGTCTATCGGACGAAAAGTACAATACATTATTTTGACTAATAAATGGAAATTGTTCTTTGTAAATAGTATTAATTTTGGGTCCTAAATTTTTAGGAGATCCAAAGGAGCCATCTTTATTAATATCAACTTCAAATAAATCAAAAGAACCAATACTTCCCGGCATATCGGAAGCAAAATAGAGTTTGTTTTCATTACTATTTAATGCTGGATGTTCTACTGAATAATTTACATTATTAAAAGGTAATTCAGTAACGTTTGTCCATTGATTATCTATCAATTCTGCTTTATAAATTTTTAAATGAGTTACTTTGTTAGCATCTTTTCCTTTTTTTCCATTTAAATAATTATTACGAGTAAAATACATGGTTTTACCATCTTTTGTAAAAACAGCATTGGCTTCATGCATTTTAGTATTTATATTTTTTGAAAAAGGTTCAATATTAATTAAGTTTCCCGAATTATCTGTATTTGCCACATACAAATCTAAATAAGGTTCGTTGTTCCAAGCATATAAATTTCCTTTTTTACTTGGTGAAGCAAATACAATTTTAGAAACATAAAATGAAGTGCCAAAATCGGATAAAGAAGTGTTTCCATTAATTGGATGAATAGTATAACTGTTTTTTAAGTGTTCTTTTTCTTTTTCTAAAGTAGGAATTGTTTTAATATCATTAACATTTTGATGTAATTGTTCTTGATATTTTTGAAACCATTTATCAGCTTCATTATATTTTTTAATTCCTTTTAACGTTTGTGCATATTTAAAATAATACTGTGGGGAAACGGTATTTTTATATTCAGAAAGCAAAAATTTATACCATTTTGAAGCTACTTTCATATTATTATTAAAATAATAACAATCTCCTAATTTTTGTTGAATTTCTTGTGTTTTCGGATTTTCGTTATTATAAAGTTCAGCTGCATCCATATAAGCTCTATTTTCGAATAGATGATTTGCTCTAGTCAAATTTTGTGAATTTACAAGCTGGGTTGAAATTGATAAAATAAAAATTGTGTAAATTATTTTTTTCATGGTGAAAATCATTTTATTAGAAGAATCTTGGCGATTTATCAAATCCTTTATGTAAGTTGAAAATATCTAAATTATAAAGCACAAATATTTCGTGCGATCCAGAACTAAAAGGTCCTAAGTTTGACGTGGTATAGTCGTAAGCATAACCAATTTTTAATTCAGGAGTTGCTTTGAAATTAATTAAGCCACTTATTGCATCATCAATTCGATAGCCAATTCCAACTTCTAGTCTGTTTTTATACAAAGCATTAAGGGTGAAATCAAAAACTGCATCAGCTCCTTTAACAACTTTAGCCATAAAGGCAGGTTTTAATTTTATTAGGTCATTTAATTTATAAACGTAGCCTCCTGTTAAAAATACATGAGCTTGTTTAGTGCCTTGATATCTTCCATTATCTCTATCTAAATATTTATTATTTAGTAGTGTAGGTACGGATAAGCCAACATAATAATTATCGGTATTATAATAAACTCCAGCACCTATATTGAAATAAGATTTATGAATATTATTAGCAAAATTTGGATCTGTAAAAACATCGCCAGATTCAAGTGTAAATCCATTAAAATCTACATCAAAAAAAGAAACTCCTGCTTTTAATCCAAAAGATAAATTTCCATATTCTTCTAAATCTAATTTATAAGCAACATCGGCATACAAATTATTTTGTTTTACAACATTACCAATATTATCATTTACTAAAGTAAAACCGACTTCAATTTTATTATTAATAGGTGTATGCATAAATAAATTTGATGATTTTGGAGCTCCATCAACACCAACCCATTGTGTTCGGTGTAAAGCACCTATATTTACAATTCCTATGGTATTTGTTGTATATGCAGGGTTTATTACACTCATATTATACATATATTGCGTGTATTGAGCATCTTGTTGAGACCAAATTACAAGTGTAATAAAAAGTGATAGTATGGATAGAATAATTTTTTTCATATTGTTTAATTTTTCGTTAATTAATGATTAACGACTTAGGTATAATCTTTTTTGAATTGGTTTTCTATTATTTTTATTAAAATTGATGATATAGAAATAAACTCCAGAAGGAACCAACTTACCATTACCATTTAATCTCCCATTCCAATTGGGTTTAGTAGCATCTTGTGAATAAATTAATTTACCCCATCTATTGTAAAATTCTATCCTAAAATTAGGATATAAAGTTTTTAAATTTCCAACTTTAAAGGTATCGTTGATATTATCACCATTTGGAGAAAAACCATCAAATAGTTCTATATCGTACATATCACAAGCATCTAAAGTTACGGTTACTTGTAACGGATTTATACTTGAACAAGCATCGGTATCGGTTTCAATGGCATAATAGGTTTTACCTTCAACCAATGGTTCAGATAAACTTAAAGATGAACCATTTGGATATGTATCATACCAAGTAATCGGATTAGAATTTGTACTTGTAACTCTGCTATTTAAATCTGAAATTGTAGGATTATCAATAACGCAAAATTCACTTCCAGTAGCTACAATTGTTGGTGTTCCAGGATCTGTTAAAATTACATTAACCACCATTCTCGTTGAGCTTTCGCATCCAGTTGTATTAGTTTGGGTAGCCCAATAATCTTCTCCATTTACTAATAATTCATTTATATCTAATGGCGTAGTCGAGGTTTCTGACTCATACCAGTTAATAGAATTTCCACTAGCTTGTAAATTTTCAACAGTTGGCACATCGGTTGCACAAAAAGTTTGTGTAGAATTATTTATTGTTACAGGTGTATTATCAGTTATGGCAATGGTGACTTTAAGTCTTGAAATACTTTCACATCCAGAAGTTGCATCGCTTTCTGCAGCCCAATAATCTTCTCCATCAATTAAAGCATCTGTTGAGTTTAATGGTGTTGTATCCGTTTCATTGTCATACCAATTAATATTAGTTCCGTTGGCTTGTAAATCTGCAATTGTTGGATTGTCAACTATACAAAATGTTTGATTTGTTTCAGAAGTAGTTGGAGTAGCAGGATTAATAAATGTAATGGTTACCACTAATCTAGTAGCACTTTCACAGCTAGAAGTAGCATCGGTTTGTGTAGCCCAATAATCTTCTCCATCTATTAAATTATCAGTACTATTTAACGGAGTAGTATCTGTTTCAGAAGCGTACCATATTATTGAATTTCCAGAAACATTTAAATCTGCAACAGTTGGTAAATTTGGATTAAAATCTTTTAAACAAAAAGATTGATTTGTTTCAGTAGTTGTAGGTGGTGGAGTTGTATTAATAATAACATTCACTACAATTCTGGTAGCACTTTCACAGCCAGAAGTAGTGTTAGTTTGTGAAGCCCAATAATCTTCTCCATTTACTAAAGCATCTGTACTATTTAAAGGAGTTGTAGAAGTTTCAGTATCATACCATTGAATATTAGTTCCAGTTATTGTTAAATTATTGATAGTTGCATTATCGATTTCACAGAAAGTCTGGTTTGTTTGAATAGTTGTTGGAGGTGGAGTTATGTTTATAGTAACATTTACCACAATTCTATTAGCACTTTCACAACCTGTTGTAGTATCAGTATCCGAAGCCCAATAATCTTCTCCATCTACTAAAGCATCCGTTGAATTTAATGGTGTTGTAGAAGTTTCAGTATCATACCACTGAACATTGTTTCCTGAAACTGCTAAATCTGCAACAGTAGCGTTATCAACTTCACAAAAACTTTGATTGGTTTGCGTTGTAGTTGGTGGTGGAGTTGTGTTTACAGTAACAATAACTTGAATTCTGGTAGCACTTTCACAGCCAGAAGTAGCATCTGTTTGGGTAGCCCAATAATCTTCTCCGTCAATTAAAGCATCTGTATTATTTAAAGGAGTTGTAGAAGTATCTGTATCATACCAAAGTATTCCATTACCTGTAATTGCTAAATCACCAACTGTTGGGTTGTCAATATCACAAAAAACTTGAGAACTTGTTGAAGTAGATGGCGGAGGTGTTTTATTAATAACTACAGAAATTGTTGTAGCATCATCTGGGCAAATCCCATTAAGGCTTGAAACCGTATAAGTGTAAGTTCCTTCTACATTAACACCTGGTTCAAAAGTTCCTAAATAGCCATTTGTTAATGCACTTGGTCCAGTCCAAGTACCTGTATTATCAGGTGTTCCGCCTAATAAGCTAAATAAATTGGTTGTAGTTAAATCAATTTCGCAAATTGTTAATGAACCATTTGTTCCTGCATTCGGTGCTGCATCTAATTGGACGGTAGTTTGCACTCGTGTTGTACTTTCACATGGAAAAGAATTTTCAACTACCCAATAATCTTCTCCATCAATTAAAGGTTCTGAAACATTTAATGGAGTTGTGGAAGTTTCAGTATCATACCAAACAATATTTGTTCCGCTTGTTACTTGTAAATCTGCCACCGTTGGATTTGGAGGATAACAAAATGACTGAATAGGATTTACAGTTGGTGTTACTGGATTTATTAAACTAACTGTTGTTGGTAAACGATTACTTGTACAACCACTTTCGGTTTGTTGAACCCAATAGGTTTGTCCATCAACCAAAAGAGTTGTTGATGGAAGAAAATTTCCTCCTGTTTGTGCATCGTACCATTTAATATTGGATCCTGTTGCATTTAAACTAGCAATAGTTGGATTTTCGCTGGCACATTTACCTACAAAAACATCAACATTAGTTGGTACAGTACCAACAATAGATACCAAAACAGCTAATCTATTTACGCTGCAACCACTACTGCTTATATCATCAGCGTAATAGGTTGTTCCATCAAAAAGTGGAGTAGAAGGATTGTATTGAGTTCCTCCTGTGAGTGCATCATACCAAACAATTATTCCACCAGAAGCCGATAGATCATTTACCGTACTATTGTCTGTTTTACAAAAAGTTTGTGGTGAAGCTCCAGTTGGTGTAGCATTTGTGCATTGTGAATATCCTAATTGAATATTTGAAAATAAGGGAATTACAAATAATAAAAATATTTTTATTGTAATTGAAAAGTAATCTTTTTTCATAAAAAGAAAATTTGTGTTAAATTTTATAGATGAATTTAATAATATTCTTAAATTTAAGAAGTTAGAAGTGATTTTTAAAGTTTAAATTTAAGTATTTAGGTAAAGTTATAAACAAAGTTATTAAAAAAATAACAGCTATTTTTTATTCATTTTAAAAGGTTTAATTACATTTGATAATCTTAATAAATTTGATTAATGAACATACATTTTATTGCAATTGGAGGAAGTGCCATGCATAATTTAGCACTTGCCTTAGTGGAAAAGGGATATCATATTACAGGAAGTGATGATGCCATTTTTGAGCCTTCAAAATCTAGATTAAACGCAAAAGGATTACTTCCAAAAGAATTAGGTTGGTATCCGAATAAAATAACTAAAGATTTAGACGTAATTATTTTGGGGATGCATGCAAAAGCTGATAACCTAGAATTACTAAAAGCAAAAGAATTAGGCATTAAAATTTATTCTTATCCAGAGTTTCTTTATGAGCAATCAAAAAATAAAACACGTGTTGTTATAGGTGGTTCTCACGGAAAAACAACCATTACAGCTATGATTTTACATGTACTAAATTATCATAATATTCAAGTTGATTATATGGTAGGAGCTCAGTTAGAGGGTTTTAACACTATGGTTCATTTAACAAAAGAAAATGAATTTATAGTGTTGGAAGGAGATGAATATTTGACTAGTCCAATAGATTTAAGACCAAAATTTCATTTATACAAACCTAATATCGCTTTAATAAGTGGAATTGCCTGGGATCATATTAATGTTTTTCCAACTTTTGAAAATTATGTTGAGCAATTTTCTGAATTCATTAAAACAATTACTAATGGTGGAATTTTAGTATATAACGAAGAAGATGCTGAAGTTAAAAAAATTGTAGCACAAGCTGAAAATTCAATTAAAAAATACCCATATAATACGCCAAATTATACTATAAAAAATGGAATAACTTATTTAGAAACTGCTTTAGGTGAAATGCCGTTAGAAATTTTCGGCAAACACAACTTGCAGAATATGGCGGGAGCTAAATGGATTTGCCAGCATATGGGAGTTGATGAAGATAAATTTTATGAAGCAATTAGTACTTTTAAAGGAGCTAGCAAACGACTTGAAAAAATCATTAAAAATGAATTTACAGTTGTTTTTAAAGATTTTGCCCATTCACCTAGCAAAGTAAAAGCGACAACCAATGCCGTTAAAAATCAATATAAAAACAGGAACCTATTAGCTTGTTTAGAATTGCATACCTATAGTAGTTTAAATACTGAATTTTTATCAGAATATAAAGGAGCTTTAGATAATGCAGATACAGCAGTTGTATTTTATTCACCTCATGCACTTGAAATTAAAAAACTAGAAAAAATTTCATCAGCACAAATAAAAAAAGCGTTTGAAAGAGATGATTTAATAGTTTATACCAATCCAACTGAATTTAGAGATTTTTTGTTCTCTCAAAATTTTAGAAATACAGCGTTACTTTTAATGAGTTCAGGTGATTATGGAGGATTAAATTTTAATAAATTAGAACAAGTAATAACACAAAATAATAAAGGATAAAATTATCTTAATTTAATTTTTTATATAGGTTTAAATAAATTATTTATAGTTAAATTTGCAATCTAATTCTACAAAAATGACAAAAGATTCAAATATTGGTTTAAACGTAATAAGTTTAGATGTTCGTTCAACAATAGAAGGAGGGAATGATCCATTTAAAGAAATAATGGTAGCAATTAAAAAATTAAACTCAAATGAAACTCTTAAAATTATAAATTCCTTTGAACCAATTCCTTTGATAAATAAATTAAAGAAACAAGGTTTTACAATTTGGACAGAAAGACCAGAAATAGGAGTTGTACATACCTTTTTCAAAAAAGAAAATGAAGTAGTAGATAAAAAAAGTGAAGATTTTGAAGAGGTAACTTTAAGTGAAGATTTTGATGAAAAATTACAATTTTTTGAAGGGAAATTAAAAATTATTGATGTTAGGCAATTAGAAATGCCTGAGCCAATGACCACTATTTTACAAGAATTAGAATTACTTCCAAAAGGCAATGCATTGTTTGTAGAGCATAAAAAAGTGCCACATTTTTTGTTACCCGAATTAAAAGCTAGAAACTTTGAAATATTGTACAAAAAACTTTCAGAAAACCATTTACAATTGATAATTTATAAAAATTAGATTTTGAATGGATTGCAAACAAATAATGCCCCAGATAGTAGTGTTGTAATTCCTCATTTTGTATTTGGAGCAATAAACTTTTTTGTGCTAGCTATTATGATTATACTGGCTAATACCAATTTATTTGAAGCCTATTTTAACAATAAATTAATTGCAATAACTCACATGGCTGTTTTGGGCTGGGCAACTATGATTGTTTTTGGATCCTTATATCAATTAATTCCTGTAGTTTTTGAAACTTCATTATATAGTGAAAAACTTGCCAAGTTTACTTTTTGGATATCTGCAATTAGCGTACTTTTTTTAACATATTCTTTTTGGGTTGGTGCATTTTCAACTTTATTGGTTTATGCAGCGTTGTTGATGTTCTTTTCGTTGCTTTTATTTGTTATAAATGTAGTGCTTTCCTATAAAAAATCGGAACTAAAAAATACTTCTTCTAAATTTATAATTGTAGCTATTTTATGGCTTGCAACCACAGAATTAGTGGGAACAATAATTGCTTTAAACTTTAAATTTAATTTTCTAACAGTAATTCATTTACACTATTTAAAAATTCATGCAACATTAGGACTTATAGGTTGGTTTTTAATGTTAATTATTGGAGTTGGTTCTACATTGTTACCTATGTTTTTAATTTCTCATAATTTAAAATACAAAAAACTAGACTATTCATTTTATATGATAAATGCTGGTCTTTTAGGTTTAGTTATAAACTGGTTATTTTTTAAAAACTCACTATTTACTATTGTATTTTGGACTATAATTGTTGCAGGAATATTATTTTTTGTTTCATTTATTTATGAATCGTATAAAAAGAGAATTCGTAAAAAATTAGACATAGGTATGCAATATTCTATGTTAGCAATTTTAAATATTTTGTTGCCAATACTAATTAGTTTAGTATTATTAATTGGTTTTAATTTTAAATTCGAATTATTATCAAGAGTTGTTATATTGTACGGATTTTCAATTGTTTTTGGATTTATAACAACCTTAATTTTAGGACAAACTTATAAAACCTTACCTTTTATTATTTGGTTAAAAAAATATAAAAGTTTGGTAGGAAAAGTTAAAACTCCTTTGCCTAGAGAATTGTATTCAAAACAAATAGCCACCATTCAATTTTATTTATATCTATTATTTTTGGTAGTAGTACCAATAGGTTTTTTGCTGAAGAATAATAGCATAATTAAAGTAGGAAGTTTTTCGCTTTTGGCAGTATCAATTCTTTACAACATTAATGTATTAAAAATAATTTTTCATAAAGTTAAAAATATTGAAAATGGATAAACAAGAAATAGCTCAATTTGAGATAAATGCTTTAGAATTACTTAAAAATGTAATGGATCCTGAAATTGAAATTAATGTGGTTGATTTAGGGTTAATATACGAGTTGTATTATGATGGCGATAAAAAAATTAATATTGTAATGACTTTTTCAACACCATCTTGTCCATTAGGTGAAACAATTAAAACTAATATCAAAGAAACTATCAAACAAAAATATCCTGATTTTACGGTAACTATTGATGTAGTTTTTCATCCACAATGGAACACATCTATGGTAAGTGAAGAAGGAAAAAGAATATTAGGACTTTAATTTTTTTGATAGTTTATTAAACTTTTTTAAATTTAAAAGGTCTAAATAAATTATATCAAAAAAGCTCAAAGAAACAAGTTATCAAAACTATTAAAATTTGACGAACGAATCTGAATTTTTAGAAAGATTAAAAAACAATAAGCATAGAGAAAAAGCATTTGTTGAATTGCTTAATCTTTATCAAGAACGTTTGTATTGGCATATTAGAAAATTAGTGATAACACATGAAAATACAAACGATGTTTTACAAAATACTTTTTTAAGAGTTTATAAAAATTTATCAAAATTTCAACAAAAAAGTACATTGCACACTTGGATGTACCGAATTGCTTATAACGAATCTATACGTTTTTTGGATAAAAATAAAAAGAATCAAAATTATTCTTTAGATGATTTAAACAACTCATATTTAAATACTTTAGAACAAGATGTCTATTTTGATGGAGATAAAATTCAGCGTAAATTACAATCCATTTTAAGCAAACTTCCTGAAAAGCAACGGTATATTTTTCAAATGAAATATTATGATGATTTAAAGTTTACAGAAATGTCCGAAATTTTAGAGATAAAAGTAGGTACTTTAAAATCTTCATATTACAATACGGTAAGATATATCGAAAAAAATATTGAAAATATTGAACTATTAATAAAAAATGAGGTCTAAACAATTATGAAAAAGCCAAGAACAAATAACAATAGTGAAAATCAATTAAAATTTGATAAAAGTTTGAGATTAACACATCAAAAAGATTTAGGTTTAGAAATCCCAAAAGATTATTTCTCAAACTCAAAACAAGTTATATTAGATAAAATATCTGATACCAAAGTGCGACCATTATTTAGCAGAAGAATTTTTTTAATTCCAATGGCAGCCGCCGTTGCATTAATTTTGGCACTTGTAGTTTTTAAACCAAACGCTTTACCATTAAACAATGTACCATTAATAGTTTCAGATACATTAAACCAGATTAATACTAAAGGATTAGTAAATAATAATACTTATTTTGAAGTTGAAGATGTTTCAATAGCAGCTCTTTTTGTAGATGATGATAAAATTGATGATTTTGTAAATGACTACGTTTTAGAAGATGTAATAAAAGATGCATCAGTATCAAATTAATTTTTAAATAGTGAAGTAAACTTTTTTAAAAAGAGTAGGTCTATTTAATAGAACGTTCAATAAAATTAAAAAAATAATAAAAACAACCCATTGTGCATTATGATAAAATTTCGTCAATTCGAGTGAATTTTAGCCTTTTTAGGCTTAAAATTAGTATCGAGAATAGGGTTTTTAGTTAGAGACAATTGTTCTCGATACAATTTTTTATCAAAAATTACTCGAACTGACGTAACAGTAGGTTTAAAAAGTTAAAATGCACAACGAGTTAAAAATAATAAAAATGAAAACAATAAAAATAATTACGTTAGTTATATTTGGGTTATTAGTTGGTCTTTCAAATGTTGAAGCCCAACAGATTCAAAATAGAAGTCAAGCAAATAAGGTCGCAATGGAAAACTTAACAGAAGCTCAAAAATTAATGTTACAGCAACAACGTGAGTTAATTAAACATAATAGAGAAACTTTTAAAGCAAGTTTATCAGCAGAGCAGTTAGCCATTTTAGAAAATGCAGCACTCACAAAACAACAAAGGCGTACAGCATTAATAGCTTCATTTACAAAAGCACAACAACAATTGCTACAACAACAAAAAATGAATATGCAAATGGTTAGGCAACAATTTAAAAGCACATTAACAGATGACCAACTTCAACAAATACGTATGAGGCTACGTGGGTATAAAAATATTCAAGACGGAAAAGAACTTATGGGTAAAGTTAGAGATAGAAGGCATAGACAACATAATTAGAATGAAAATTATTTAATTAATACATTTTATATAAGTGGTTAACTTTTTTAGCCGCTTATATTTTTTTAAATTTATAGAATGAAAAAATACCTCCCTTTAATTTTATGGTTTTCTGGATTATTTTACGGATTTTCTCAAGAAATAACAACTAAAAAAAGTGACATTGACGAAATTATTGACGAATTGTTTGATGAAGATACAACACTTGATGAGCTAGTAGCTTCACTTTCTAACTATCAATTACTATATATATCAGCCAATTATACAAGTGACACCTATTTCTCAGGACGTGATATAGGTATCAATCAATATAATATTAGACCTCAAATCACCTATGTAAATTCAAATGGCTTATTTGCAAGTTTATCAGGTACATATTATAGTGAGTTTCAACCAAAGTGGGATGTAACAGTAGCATCTTTAGGATTTGGAAAAAGTATTGGAAAAAAGAAATTATTTAGATATAGTACATCCTATTCTAGATATTTTTACGCAAATAGTGAAGATAATATATTTTCAAATGCTATAAATTTCAGTTTTGGCGTACATAATAAAAATAGAACTATTGGCACAGTAATATCTGGAGATTATTTATTTGGAAATGATCAATCATACCAAATATTATCAAGAAGCTATATCAAATTAAATTTGGTAAAGACAAAAAAAGCCACCCTGAATTTTACACCGCAACTAAATATTATTACAGGAAAGCAAACCATAGAACTATCAAGATTTGTTGTTGAAAATGGAATGCCAACCTCACAAAGTTATTCAAGTGATGTGTTTAATTTGTATAATACACAAGTTAATTTGCCATTACAATTAAATGTAAATTCATTTGATTTTGAATTAGGTTATAATATTAATTTCCCTTCAGAAATAGGTGATGAAACTAATTTGAAAAACACCAGTTATTTTAATTTTTCTGTGGCATATT
This sequence comes from Lutibacter sp., assembly GCF_021647475.1. Classification (GTDB taxonomy): domain Bacteria; phylum Bacteroidota; class Bacteroidia; order Flavobacteriales; family Flavobacteriaceae; genus Lutibacter. Next base: position 8,831 of record NZ_JAKIUR010000010.1, on the reverse strand, counting down.
TGATAGATTTATAAATAGATATCTTAATTTTTTATAGCATTAATAGTAACCATTTATTTTTTACACTTATATTTGGTAAAAACTGCTGATGAAAAAAACTTCAAATTTAACTATCAAATCTTGGGCAAAAGATGATAGACCACGTGAAAAACTTATTTTAAAAGGAAAAGAATCTTTATCTGATGCAGAATTAGTTGCTATATTAATTGGTTCAGGAAATATAGATGAGAGTGCCGTTGGTTTGGCAAAACGTATTTTAGCATCTATAAATAACAATTTAAATAAATTAGGAAAATTATCTATTACCGATTTAACAAAATTTAAAGGAATTGGAGAAGCAAAGGCAATTACAATAATTACAGCATTAGAATTAGGAAGGCGAAGAAGATTAGAAGAAGCCTTAAAACTTCCAAAAATTACAAGCAGTAAAGCAGTATTTGAGCAAATGCAACCTTTAATAGGAGAGTTGCAACACGAAGAGTTTTGGATACTATATTTAAACAATTCAAATAAAATAATAGAAAAAAATCAACAAAGTAAAGGTGGTTTAACGGGTACTTTAGTAGATGTTAGGTTAGTGTTAAAAAAAGCATTAGAGCTTAATGTAACAGCAATTATTTTATGTCATAATCATCCTTCAGGAAAATTAAAACCAAGTAATGCAGATAAATTACTTACCAATAAATTAAAAACAGCAGGAGAAACCATGGATATAAAAGTGCTAGACCATTTAATAATCACCGAAAATGATTACTTTAGCTTTGCTGATGAAAATTTATTGTAAAAAAAGTCATAATTATTAATTATAACCCATTGTGCATTATGATAAAATTTCGTCAATTCGAGTGAATTTTAGCCTTTTTAGGCTTAAAATTAGTATCGAGAATAGGTTTTTTAGTTAGAGACCATCGTTCTCGATACAATTTTTTATCAAAAATTACCTGCCTTGTCGTCAGGCAGGCTCGAACAGACGTAACAGTAGGTTTAAAAAGTTAAAATGCACAACGGGTTAATTATAATATATTTATAACCCTATGTTATTGGTTTATACACATAAAATTACCCCAAGGCTTAATTATATTTTTAAGCATTTTTTTGTTCGAATTTTACAAATACCAATTACTTTTACAACCAAAGTAGATGAATTTGTAGCTCATAACGGACCAAAAATCACCTATTCTAAATCACCATTAGGTTCTGAATTTTTTATAAGAAGCCATGACTTGCTTTTTGAACAAGGTATAAATGATATTGATATTACTATACTTAATTGGGATGAAACACCTTGTTTTTTTCCAACAGGAGAAAAATCTAGTATTCCTTTTGATATTTTTGCAGCCGGGTTTTATTTAATTAGTAGGTATGAAGAATATTTACCACATGTACAAGATGAACATGATAGATTTCCTGCTGAAGAAAGTTTAGCAGTTAAAAATAACTTTATTGAAAAACCTGTAATTGATATTTGGGCTTATAAATTTTTAGAACTTTTAAAACTAAAATTTCCAAATTACACCTATAAAACTAAAAAATTTGAAATAATTTCTACCATTGATGTAGATGCTGCTTTTGCCTACAAACATAAAGGTTTTGTTAGAACACTAGGCGGTTTTTTAAATGATATTTTTCACTTGCGAATCCTTAATTTTTGGCATCGGTTTTTAACCGTTTTTAATTTTAGAAAAGATCCATTTTATACTTTTAAAGAAATTTTAAAAATTAAAAAAGAATACAATGTGAAAACCCTATTTTTCTTTTTGGTAGGAGATTATACCACTTACGATAAAAACATTTCGGCATCCAATTTAAAATTTCAATCATTAATAAAATCGGTTGCCGATTATGCAAAAATAGGAATGCATCCATCGTATTTTTCATATAAAAGTTTTGAAAAGTTGAAAAAAGAAAAATTACGACTAGAAAATATAATAAATACACCTGTTACCTTTTCTCGTCAACATTTTTTACGTTTAAGTATTCCTGAAACTTATCAAAATTTAATTGATTTAGAAATTAAAGCCGATTTTACTATGGGATATGCAAAAATTGCAGGTTTTAGAGCAAGTACATGTACTCCATTTTATTTTTACGATTTAGATTTTGAAATTCAAACTCCGTTAAAAATTTACTCATTTGCCTTTATGGATGGCACTTTAAAAGATCATATGAAATTAACTAATGAAGAAAGTATTCAAAAGATAATGCTATTAAAAAATGAAGTTAAAAATGTAAATGGAACTTTTATTTCTCTTTTTCATAATGACACTTTAAGTGAAAATAATTACTGGAAAGGTTGGAGCACTATTTATAAACTTACCGTTATTTAATATTTCTTTTTATGATTCAATATTTAAAAAGAAATAAAATTGATATTGAGCTATATGATGCTTGTATTCAAAAATCAATGAATAGCAGAGTTTACGCTTTTAGCTGGTACTTAGATTGCGTTGCAGATAATTGGGATGTACTGGTTTTAAATAATTACGAAGCGGTAATGCCTTTGCCTTGGAGAAGAAAAATTAGATTAAAATATTTATATCCACCTGCTTGGACGCAGCAACTGGGTATTTTTTCTAAAGAAAATATTTCAGAGAAATTAGTTTTAGACTTTTTGGATTCTATTCCTAAAAAATTTATAAAAATTACTGTACAATTGAATTCAGAAAATAGTTGTAGTTTATTAGAATTAGAAGAAAAAACTAATTTTATTTTACCTTTAAATACTCCTAAAAGTGAGCTTATTAAAGGCTTTAATAAAAATCGGAAAAGAGCTTTAAAGAGAGCTAAAGCTACTTCCTTTCAAATTGAAAAGAACATTAATTTAACTACTTTTTTAAATTTTTATTTAGGCGAAGATAAAGATTATGAATTAACTTTAAATCAGATTGAAACTTTAAATAATCTTTTAAAAAGCAATCATAAAAGCATTCATGTTTGGGGAGTTAAAATTGATAATCAATTAGTTACAGGATTTGTTTGGCTTAAAAGTGCGAATAGAATTACGTATTTATTACCAATTGCAACTTTAGAAGCAAAACAAAAAGGGTTACCTACATTATTAATTTCAGAACTGATAAATGAGTTTTCAAATAGCGAAATGATTTTAGATTTAGAAGGTTCTATGATAAAAGGAGTAGCTGATTTCTATAAAAGTTTTAGTGCTAAAAAAGAGGTTTATTATAATTTTTTGAAGTATAATTTCTTATAAAAATAAAAGAATAATAAAAAAGATAAAAAACCTGTAAACCACATGATTATTGCTGAAGTAGTTGCAGCACCTAAAATGCCATATTTAGGAATAAAATAATAATTTAAAACAATATTTAAAGCTAAAGCCAATGTAGTGATTGAAAAATTGATATGTGCTTTTCCTATTGAAGATAATAAATTACCAAAAAGTCCTCGTAATATTAAAATTCCTGACACACCAATGGTTAAAACCATTAAGGAAGAAAAATAAGAAATATAACTTTTTTCAAAAAATGACAGGATAAATTCACCAAAAAAATAAATTACAATAATGCAGGCAAAACTAATTGAGCTAAATAATTTTATATAGTTTATTATATAACTTTTAATATAAATTGAATCTTCAATTTTTTCAGTAAAATTTACAAAATCTGTGGTAATAACCACATTAGATAAAAAAAGCAAACTGTAAGGTACCAAAGAAACATATTTAAAAGCAGTAACTAGCTCCATATCTTTTAAGATAAATCCTAATAAAATAATGTCAATGGAAATTAGTAATTGAGTAGTTACATTAGATAAACTTGCAAAAAAACCATATCTAAAGAATTTATAATTTATAAATGTTAATTTTTTAGGTTTCCCCCAAGAAATATTAAGTTTTGGGATAAATATTAATGAGGAAATAAAAGGAGTTATAATTAAGGCAATGGCATAGCCCAATTCTTTAAAATTATAACTTAAAGTAAAGACAAAAAACACCAATAAAATATTATAAAAAAGCTCAGCTATAGAAAAAAGTTTATTGTTTTTTTGAAGTCTAAATTGAATTTTTATAATTTCAAATATAAAGCTTGATGTTATCATTAAAGATAAAAGGATTAAATAAAAATGAGTTTCATTTAATTCAAAATTTAATAAATAGACAGTAATTATGATTATTACTGTTATAATCAGGCTAATTAGTATTCCTTTTTTTAAGATATAATTAAAAAGAGTATCTTTTTCCTTATTGGATTTTAATTGAGAACCATATCGTAGTAATCCTTGATTTAATCCTAAACTCCCCATTGGAATTATAAAAAGAATTGCTTGAAATGCATATATTACAATCCCTAATTCTTTATTTGGTATTAATTGAAGTGCAATCCAAGATGCAAAAAATGAAAGTAGGCGAGAAGCAATAGTTGTTGTAAATACATAACTGCCAGATCGGTTTAAAAAGTCATTAATAAATTGGATAAAATTTTTCATTTTATAAATTTATTAATCCATAATTCCGTAGAAACTAATTGCCATATTTTGCGTTCATTATTAGATTTTAAAATAAGATCAATTTCATTATTATTAAATATATTTCTATTTTTTAAAGTTGAAATAGTATCATTTATTAAACTTTTAAACTCATTCTTAATCCAGTGTTCTAAAGGTAATCCTAATCCTTTTTTTTGCATAGCAAAGCAACTTGGAGCAATATATTTTTTTGCCAACTGTTTTAAAATGTATTTTTGAGTATTGTTTTTCAATTTATATTTAGTAGGAATTTTAAAAGCAGTCTCTATAAAATTATGATCAAGTAGTGGAAATCTACCTTCAATTGAAAATTGCATAGTACTGTGATCTACAGCTCTAGTTTGATGATTACTGATGTATGATTTTAAATTATAAAAACTGACACCTTCAAAATCATCTGTAAAATTTAAATTACTTTTATTGTATAAATTTGAAATGGTGTTTTTGGTACTACTATTTTTATTCTTAAATAATTTTTTAATTTCAATATCACTATAATTGGTAAAATAATGAGAATAGAATTCACCCAAATTTGTATATTTTGAAATAGTTTTGGCTTTTGAAATTTTCGGATGTAGATTTGGAATTAAATTTATAATATTTTTGTTTCTTTTTAAACTGTTCCAAAATTGTAATTTATAAAAAACATCGTAACCACCAAATAACTCATCACCACCTAAACCGTTAAGTACAACTTTTAAATTATTTTCTGAAGCCATATTTGCTAATATAAAATTAGCTGATAGGTGATGATAAGGCTCTTCATAAGCCGTTATAATATTTTCTAGATTTTTGACTATTTCATTTGGATTAGTATAGGCTATAATGTGATTTAAATGATTTAATTCAGCTGTATCTTTTGCTTCTTTAATTTCGTTATACGCTTCAAATTCTTTAAACCCTAAAGTTAATACTTTAATATTAGGGTTTATTTTTGAAGCTATTACTGAGAGTGTTGTTGAATCAATACCGCCACTCATAAAAGAGCCAACTTCAACATCAGCATTTAATCGATACTTTATAGCGTTGTATAAACTTTCATCAAGTAAATTGATGGATTGTTTTTCAGTTAAACTAAAATCTTGATTGTTAATAGGTATTTCCCAAAATTGTTTTTTTTGTATTTTATTAGTATCTAAGTTAATTATTAAATAGTGAGCAGGCTCAAGAGCTTTAATGTTTTTGAAACTGGTGTTTGGTCTTTGAGCAATTGAAAATCTGAAATTTTGAGATAATCCTTCCCAATTTATTTCAGGTTTGTATAATTTGGAATCTATAATGGCTTTAATAGTGCTTGCGAAAATAAATTGTTTATTATTTTCATGAAAATATAGAGGTTTTATGCCAAGTCTATCTCTAGCAAGAAACACTTCGTTTTTTACTTTATCAAAAATAGATAATGCAAACATTCCGTTAAATTTATGTAATGCTTTCGTATTCCATTCTTTATAAGCATTTAAAACGACTTCAGTGTCTGAGTTAGAGAAAAAAGTATACCCTAAATTGATTAGTTCACTTCTAATTTCTTTATAATTATAAATTTCTCCGTTAAGTATAATCCAATAATTTTGACTCAAATCACTCATAGGTTGATGACTTTTATTGGATAAGTCAATAATTTTTAATTGTCTAAACCCAAAACCTAACTTAAAGGGTTTTGTAGCAGCAGTATCAATATGTTTATATTCTTTGGCAATAGTATCATCTCCATAAAATGGAATGCAATTTTTCATAAATAGCATATAACCTTCATCATCAGGGCCTCTATTAATCATACTTTTTGTCATTAATTTAAGCGAAGATGATTGTTGAAGAGGTTGATTTTTATTTATTATACCAGCAATACCACACATTGTTAATTTATATTTAAAGTTTGCTTATATATTTTAGAAAATGTGCTACTAATAGTATTAATTCCGAATTTATTTTCAGCATAATTATGAATTACTTTTTTATTAGGTTTAATTTTTTTATCATATATTTTTAAAATTGATTTTTCCAAAGTAGCTTCATCTTTAGGCGATATTAAATAACCGAAATTTTGTGGAAAATATTCACTAATACCTCCAACATCTGTTGAAATTACAGGAATTCCACAAGAAAATGCTTCAAGAATTACGCAAGGTAAGTTTTCATAATTACTAAATAAAACAAAAACATTTGATTTTTTTAAATAATTAGCAACTTCATTATGAGGTATATTATCAATAACATTGAAGTTTTTAATATTTAATTTATGAATCAATTGTAAATATTTTTTAGAATTCCCCCCAATTAAATTAAATTCTAAATTTGGAATTTGTTGTTCTAACTTTGAGATTATATTTAGAATTCCTGAGATGTTTTTTATGCTATTATCCATATCTGAAATATGTGAAACAACAAATTTATTTGAATTTATTTTTCCTATATTAAAAATGGAAGTATTTACAACATTAGGTACAGATAAATAATTTCCTTTTAAGCCAAAATCTATCATAGCTTTTTGTAAATGATTTGTAACAGGACATACAAACGTGGCATTTTTAAGAATTAACTTAGTTGTCATTTTTCTCAAAAAACCAATAGAATTATTTAAAGGGAATTGATAATCACTCCAATGCTCAGAAATTATGTAGGGTTTGTGCAAAAACCATTTTAAATACAACGCTATCAATCCAATTGGAAAAGTAATATTGACATGAACTACATCAATAGGTTCAATTTTTTTAATATTGGATAAATAGGCTTTAAAAAAATGAAATAATTTGATTAACTGATTTTTTGATTTAGGTAAGTAAACTAATTTTGTTTCTACATTTTTTGTGATTGTATCGAAATTTTCAGGTGATTTAATGTCAGTATCCGTTACCACATGAATTACAGTTACTTTGTGTTTTGTAGCAACAGCTTCTGCATGTCGTTGCACAAAATCGCCATTAGTAGGAAAAACCCTTGAAGGATACCAACTGCTTATAAAAAGTATATGTAATTTTTTATTCATTCTTTGAAAAACAAATATAAACAGATAAAACTATTTTATATGTTGATTAAATTTATAATTTTAGAGCATGAATATAAAACACATCTTTTTTGATTTAGATCACACACTTTGGGATTTTGAAACAAACTCTGATTTTGCTTTTAAAACCATATTTAAAAAACATAAAGTTCCTGTTGATTTAGATAAATTTCTGAATTATTATCGAAATATCAACCAGGAGTATTGGAAACTATATCGAGAAGAAAAAATCACAAAATCTGCACTTCGTATTGGTAGATTAAAAGATACTTTCACAAAAATTAATATTACCGTGTCAGATAAATTAATTGATGATTTATCGGTTGACTATATTGAGGTGTTACCTAATTATAACGAGCTTTTTGAAGGTGCAATAGAAATTTTAAACTATCTAAAACCAAAATATAAGTTACATGTAATCACTAACGGATTTAATGAAGTACAATACAAAAAATTAAAAAATTCAGGATTAAGCCCTTATTTTGAACAAATAATAACTTCAGAAGATGCTGGCGTAAAAAAACCAAATCCCGTTATTTTTAATTATGCTTTAAAAAAAGCAGCGGCAACTTCAAAAGAATCTATAATGATAGGCGATAATTATGAAGCAGACGTTATGGGAGCTATAAATAATGGAATAGATGCCATTTATTTTAATGTAAAAAAGGAACCTGTATCAAATACCATAAAGAATATTAACTCGTTATTAGAGATAAAGAAGTACTTATAAAAACTCGTTGTGCATTTTAACTTTTTAAACTTGCTGTTACGTCAGGTCGAGCCTGCCTGTATTCTATGACACTACCAAATAAAATTTCATTTATTTAAGCAACAAATTTTAAAGTGTTAACATAAGGTGTTTGTCTATTAACTGTAGCAAAAGCTCTTGCCATTAATTTACATCTAATAATGTTAATAGTACTCATTTTATTTTTTCCTTGTTCTACTCTTTTGTGATAATAGATTTTCATTTCTGGGTTATTTTGGATCGCAGATTTGGCACATAAATCAAAAAGAGATTTAAGTTTTTTATTAGCTAAATTACTTACTTTAGTTTTTCCCCTTATGCTGGTTCCAGAAGTATTTGGAAATGGAGCAATTCCACAATAAGAAGCATATTTTCTCCACGTTTTAAATTTTGTAAAACCATTTGTAGTAACAATCATAAAAAGTGCAGTCTGATCACCAATACCTTTTACACTAACAACTAATTTATATTGCTGATTTAACTTTTGATTTTCCTTAATGATTTGTTTCATTTCCAACTCAATATTCTTGATCTGTTTTGTCAGAAATTCTATCGATTTTTCTTGAATTCCAAATAAGAGTTTATTCTCCTTTCTAAGAT
>NZ_JAKIUR010000059.1 GCF_021647475.1 Lutibacter sp. | reverse complement strand
ACTACTTGATGTCATTGATGTAAATTATTGATTATCAGTATAATATACAAATAATTAATAACTTTGACAACTATAAATCAACTGATTATCTAGCTTTTATCAAAGAAAAAGTGTGAGTTTGCCCTGGGACAGCAATATTTTCTTAGCTGATTTATTAATGCTTCTTTATTTGTAATAATAATTAATTTAGAAGCAACGGTAATGTATTCTTTTTCTTTAAGTTTTCTTAATGTTCTAATGGTATTTGCTTCTGAAACGCTAGCAAATGATGAAATGTCTTTTCTAGAAGTGCAATGCTCTACAAAAATACCATTTGAAGTTTTTATTCCAAATTTAGAGGCAATTAACAATAAAGAATCAATAATTCTTTCAGTGGCTGGAAACAAACTTAAATGTTTTTGACGAATTTCATAATTTCTTGCTTTAAAAGCCAATGCTTTTATCAATAATAAGGCGAAATCATTATATAAGCCCAATAAAATTTCTAAATTTTTAGGAGTTATAAAATATGCTTCAACATTTTGCTCTGCTATGGCACTAGACCAATAATATGAAGAATTAAATCCTGATAAGCCGACAATATCACCTTTTGATGCTAATTTTAAAATCTGTGTTTTATTTTGAGCACCTGTATTAAATACCTTAATTTTTCCTTCTAAAATAAAGTAAAATCCAGTAACATTCTCGTTTTCTTTAACAAGAAATGTACCTTTGCTAATTGTTTTTTGTTCAATTAAACTAATTGTATTTTTAGTATTTGCAATTTGAAGCAGCCGTTTAAATAATTTATTTCTATCAAAATGATATTTTTCTAATTCAAAATCATATAATTCATTCATAATTATATATATTTTTAGAATATTTAGAAACCCATTTATTATTTTGAACGGATAAAAATATCTGTGGCACTGAAATTTCAATACTTCTTTCTTTAAATACCAAAGTACTTTTCTGTAAACTTCTTAATTTATTTTTTTCTGTTTGATATTTATCTGATTCAACAAAAATAGAAATAGCTGGCTTTATATATTTAGTGATACTTGCAGATTCACAAACTATTAAATTTGTAGTACTGTAACGGCTATAAACAAACAAAAAAGCATTTAAAAGATGGGCATCATCACATTCTATATAATAAGAAGTTTTTGCTCCAGCTTTTAAATACCTTCCACTATCTTTATGGGTAAAAAATAGTTCTTGCCAAATTGTATAATGAGGGGTTTTATATAATTCTTTTAGATTCTCTTTGTCTTCAGTTTTATGTTTAAACTTTGATATTTTAACAGAAATAACATCATGATTTATTGAAAAATGTGAAATAATAGCTTCTCCTAAAAATGTTTTTCCTACATTTCTTCTTGCCCCACAAATACTTATTACATTTTTATAATTTCTATCACCTTTCATTTAGTCTATTATTCTGATATTTTTTCTTGCTTTTTTTCTAGATCTTTGGTCGCTTTCTTAAACTCTTTCATTCCCTGACCAATTCCTTTCATTAATTCAGGAATTTTTTTACCACCAAATAATAATAAAATTGCAATTGCAATTATAATCACTTGTGGAGCTCCTACCATTCCTAAAAATATATTTAACATATACATAACCTATCTTTTTTAAATTAATTAACAGCCAAAATCATCGGCATACAATTCTATAACATCAATTTCTTTATCATAAATATGAAGTTTTTCACGAATAATATCTGCTCTCCAAGCCCAATAGCTATCCATTCCGCCTTTTACATTATAAACAGTCATCCCTTTTTTGGATAAAAACTCACCTAGATTTCTACTTCTTATACCATCTTTAGAAAGTAAAACAATGGTTTTTTCTTTTGGTAATAAATCAGGATTTTTATAAATCAAACTATCTTCTAAATGTTTATATCCATTAATTAATTTACAAGATCGAATAGATTTATCTGCTTTTCTAACATCAATTACAAATGCATTTTTATCATATTTAAGCATCTTCAACAATTCTTCAGCAGAAATTTCTACCAATGCACCTGTATTTTCTTTGTTATTGGTTTTAATTTCAGTTTTGGATTCATTGCTGTTTTTTCCATTACTTCTAGTACATGAAATAATAGAAAAAGTAATTAATACAATACTTATAACTTTTAATAATTTCATTATTTTTTGAATTTAAAGAAAGATTTTGAGGCGAAAAACACCTCAAAATCTTTCAAGAACATTAATTTAAAAATTAGGCTCTTTTAATCCTAACTTTTGTGTTAAAATAAGAAGCACTTGCTCCAATAGGATCAGTTAAACACATATTAAGTGATTTATCAATTGCCATAATTGGATTTGGACAAGCTGAATCTTTTCTTCTTGCATCTCCTTTTATAGTTTCACCATCAATTACAACATCTGTAGAACCATAAGCCCAGTGACCAAAGTGCCAAGACATAGTAACTACACCCGGGCGAACACCTTGAATAACTCGAACTCTAGATTTTACTTGGATTTTAGTACCGTTTTTCAAGTCAACAATTCCTTCAGGATTTGAGTCTGAATGTAATGTAACCCAATCATTATTTTTTAATCCACGTTTATCGGCATCTACTTTATTTATATAAAGTACATTTTCTGGATCTAATGATAATTGAGTCCAATAATTACTTATGGTACGAGATTGACCTCCAAATACTTCTTTAAAGGTACTCATAATTAACTCATCATCTTTTACAGTTTCAAAACCTGTAGGTGTTCCATCCATTTGTTTTATAACTTCATAAGCTCCAATACCATTGTAATTAACACCAGTTATTGAATTTTTAGTTTTAGCTACATTTTCTGGGAAGAATTTTAAAAATCCTTTTAATTGATGCTCAGCATAAGGAGCTTTGGCAAATGATTTAGCATAATCTTCAAACATACCACCTCTATTAAGTATATAAACCACTTTTCTAAATAATGATTCATCGCCACCAACTGCTTTTCTAAAACGATCCATATTAACATATTCTTTAGGGAAATGTCTTCTGGCAGATTCAAAAATTTTCATTTCTTCATCTGTAGCTTCTTTTGCTTTTCCTTCGGTTGCTATATTTGCAACATGTTTTAAATACCAATCTTCAGGACGCGTTAAAGGCAATCCATTATCTAATGCATTTTCTCCAAAACCAGAAAGACCTAATTTATCAGCTATAGCTATATATGCAGCTTCTAAATTAATAGGCATTTTTTCACCATTAATATCTACCATTTCTGTAATAGAAGGTACTATTGGCTGACGTACTTTACTCGCTTTTTGTGCTACATCTGGAGTTGTATGAGGTGTTCCCCAACGTTCCATATAGGTAGTATCTGGTATAATATAATCTGCAAACATAGATGTTTCACCAATTACAATATCAGAAGCTATAAAAATAGGTAGTTTTTTTGGGTCACTTACATAGTCAATAGCTACATTACCACCTGGAGCAGATAATAAAGGAGTTCCTTTGTGTAAGAATAGGAAATCTATTCCATAAGGATATTTGTCTTCACCTGAAGCTAATATTTCTTGATAAATATTACCTGAATGCGGATACCAATTACGTTTCGCTGGATACCCATTTTCTCTAAATAAAGAATAATCTTCATATCTAGATTTTTCACGCGTAATTGGAGGTCCAAATGCTGTTAATTTATTTGGATGATTCGCTTTTTTAAAGTTGTAAATACCATGTTTACTTCCATCTTCATGCCAATGTCCACCACCTACTTGCATTCCACCTAACCAATCTGTATTACCAATTAACATATTTAAGTAAATAATAGCAACACCATTGTAATAACCGTTAGTGTGTTGTACTGCTCCACGATACATATCAATAGCAGATTTTTTACCGTGAGAGGTAAATTCTTTTGCGATTTCAGTAATTTGATTTACTTTAATTCCGCTAATACCAGCCCATTGACCTAGCGTTTTACTCATAGCTTCGTCTACCACTAATTGGAATGAAGATTTAACTTCAATACCTTTTATAGTAGTGTTTGTTAAAAGATCACCATGGATTGCTTTTTTGCCGTGAATATCTAATTTTGTAGGTTTACCATCAACCATAGTTACAAAATCTGTACTAGAACCTAATCCTATTTCATTTGCTCTCAAGAAAGTTGTTGGCTTACCATTTTCAATTTTCACTAATAAAGTAGCATCTGAAATAGTTGTTTCACCTGTTTCATGAGCTGCAGCGTAATTACTATTTGTTAAAGCAGTTTTATCAAAACGTTCATTTTCAATAATCCAACGAATCATACCCCAAGCAAAAGCAGCATCGGTACCAGGTTTAATTGGCACCCACCAGTGTGCTTTGGCAGCAGTTTGAGACATACGTGGGTCAATAACAGCTAATTTTAAGTTACGATCTACCAAGCCATCTGTAACTTTTTGAGCCATAGATGTTTTACCAAAGTTGGCTTCAAAAGCTCCAGTTCCGAAGAAAATTACAAATTCTGAATTTAAGATGTCTGGTTTTAAATGTGTTTTACCACCAGTCCATTTTCCCTTTCCATCTTTTACAACCCATTGATTGGATACTTCTTTATAGGCAATATGATGAGATTGTTCACAAATAGTAGTGTGTTCAAAAAAGTTATTCGATCCCATAGTTCCATGTGCAAATCGTTTACCAATTTCTTTACGACCGTGTTCAATACGACCACACATCATAACAAACTTGTTATTTAAAGGTCCTAAATCCGGATGATTAGGATCAATTAATTTATCCAAATTATTTGCATGTTTAGCTTTGAAAGCTTCTAAAGTCATTTTTCCTTTACCAAAAGCTTTTGCATCAGCAGCCATTTCTTTGGCAACTTTAGGATCTCTTAATACAATAATATCTTTAAGACCTTTTACATTACCTTCACCAAATAAATTGCCACCATTTACTAATTCATCAATTGCTTGGTGAAAATCTACAGTTTCCCATTTATTTGAACCACGTGCACCAGCTCTTTTTAATACTTTTCGAACTCGGTAAGGATCATATAAAGTTTGAACGCCAGCTTGTCCTTTAGGGCAAACTTTACCATCAACATCTGAAGCAAATTCAATATCTGATTTATAATCTAAATGAGGTAACATGTTTTGAGGACTATAAGGGTTTCCATCAATTTTACCTAATTTACCGTCAAAGACCTTACCCTTGATACTACAAGAGTTATGACATTGCAAGCAAGCAGAATATATTATATTCTCAGGCTTTTGAAGTTCATACATGAATTTTCTTTTTTCCTCCTCAGTCATTGAAGCGATAGCACTAAAGCCTGTTAAAGAACCTGTTGCAGCTACTCCTAAAAGTGCAGACTTTTTTATAAACGACCTTCTTGATTCGTTATTTTTAATTTTGTTTTTCATAATTTAAGTTTTAGGATTTAACTGAATTATTTTCTTTTGTTAGCTTAAAATATTTGTTTCCTAAATAAAATAAACCAATACCAAATGCCACAATAAAGATACCTACCAACCATTCCATCATACTTGGAAAATAATTATATGTTAAACGTGGTTGAATATATGCTGATGCTTCTCCAGGAATTTTTTCACCTATTAGACCTGGAACTACAATATTTAATCGAACTCCAATAAAAGTAAAAGCAACTAACAGTGAAGCCCATCCAATGGCAATTCCATTTTTTTTGGTTGCCAAAATCCATACTGGGATTACGACACCAAATAGTAAGTGGAATATCCAAAAAACATACCAATATTGACCAAAAAGCATCGCTCTAAATCCAGCTGTATGTTCAGGACTTCCCATCCATAATGCTATAGATAATTCAGCCCATTCTAAAAGGACATCAAATAAAACTGCTACTAAAACAATTTTAGCAAGAGTTTTTAACATATTTTGATAGTATTCACCTTTTTTATTATCCCAGAAAAAGGCAAATATTAATGTAAATAGTGCACTACCTGATGCAATAGCTCCCACTAAGAAAAATATAGGAGTTAAAGCACTATGCCACATTGGATTTGCTGCAACCACTCCAAATAAAGCTCCTACACCACCGTGAAAAGCAATAGCTAAAGGAATACCAATAGTTGCAAGTATGCCTAATTTTTTTTGATATGATTTTAATTTATCACCATCATATTTACCAGACTCTATCCTAAAAGCATATAAAGTTTCTAAAACAAGTAATAAGAAATACGCTGAGTATAACCAAATCATCCAAGCCATCATAGAATGTGGTAAATTTGGACGCGTAATAACTTCATAAGCTCTCCACATATGACCTAAATCAAACCAAATAGATAATAACGCACAAAGTAAAGTAACCAAGGCTGTAATTAAAGCAAGTTTCCCTACTTTTTCAAACATCTTTATTTTAAAAACATATACAAGCGAAGAAAGCAAAAATGCTCCAGCTGAAAGTCCAATAAAGTAAATGTACATGGCCACCCATAAACCCCAAACTACTCTATTTCCGTAATTTGCTAATTCATGACCGTACATAAATCGTTGAGCTACACCTATACATCCTAGTATAAATGCAATGCCCCATAGTATATAAAATATTTTTTTCATCTTTAGTTTTTTTAAAATTATCTGATATAATATACATTTGGTTCTGTGCCCATCTCTTCTTTAAGTCTAAATACATTTAGCCTACTAACCAATTTTGCAATAACGCTATCTTCGTCATTTAAATCGCCAAAGTAATTTGCACCACCAATACATGTGGTTAAACATTGCGGTAATAAACCTTCGTCTAAACGGTGTGCACAAAAAGTACATTTTCGCACATTTCCAATAGGTGATGAATGTCTGTCTTCTCTATCCCATTCTTTTCCATATTCAAAAGATGGCCTTTTATCATAGTTTGCTACTAGTGGTAAACCATCTGAGTATTTTTCACCAAAATCGAACATTCTGTGTTCGTAAGGACAAGCAGTCATACAATACCTACAACCTATACAGGCTTCATAATCTATAACTACAATACCGTCTTCTCTTTTCCAAGTTGCTTCAACAGGACAAACATCAACACAAGGAGGTTCATCACACTGCATACAAGGCTTAGGAAGATTAATTTTTGAAACATTTGGATAGGTTCCTATTTCTTCTTTAATAACTGGACGATATACAACGCCTGGAGGTAGTGCATTTTCGGCAATACAAGCTACTGTACAAGCATTACAGCCAACACATTTACGTAAGTCAATTGCCATTGCCCATTTACGGTCTTTCATCGGTTTTTTTAAAGCACGTCTTACATCATCCTGCATTCTTAATTTAATATTGGTATAATCGCCTCCAAGTAAATCTTCAAAGCTACCTTTAAAATTTTTTATTTCAGTAACGTTATTTTCTGTTTCTAA
This sequence comes from Lutibacter sp., assembly GCF_021647475.1. GTDB lineage: Bacteria > Bacteroidota > Bacteroidia > Flavobacteriales > Flavobacteriaceae > Lutibacter. The sequence continues at coordinate 8,354 of NZ_JAKIUR010000059.1, read as the reverse complement.
AAGCTCGGAAGCATTTGAAATAAGTGGACTTAAAGCAGCCCCTGCTATAAAAGCAGTTCCAAATTTAGAGAGAAAATCTCGTCTGTCATTTTTTTTAGTATTACCCATAATTTAATTTTTTAGGTTATTTTTTTATTAATACTAATTTTTAAAAATTAGTATTAAATGATTTTGAAAAAGATTATTTTCTTAAACTTTTCTTTAAACTGATTCTAAAAAAATCGTCTAAGAAAATAATCCTTCATGCTAAAATCTATAATTTAAATTCAGCATTTAAGAACACTAAAGATTTTGTGTTTATAGCAGAGTTGTCGAATGTATAACCCTGATAATTTAGAGCAAATTTTAATCCTTTTACAGGAGCTACTTGAACACCAAAAATAATTTGAGAACCATCTTTATTAAAGTTCCAAGCTTCAGTATCTCCCACAAGTACGTTTGAAGTTAGTTGATCATAACGTCCAAATATTTCCCATTTATTATTAAATGCATACGTTGAATATACAGAGAACCCATCTAAATTATGATCTTCAGCAGGGCTAGTATATTTTTCACCATTACTAAGCTTATTATATTCTCCGCCTAATCTCCAATTTCCCGTTTTATAACCTGCAAATAAAGCAAGATTAGAAACTGCTTTCGAATTCTCAGCATTTTGAGTATCAACATATATTTTGGCAATTAACCCTTTTACAGGAGTAAATACTAAATCTGCACCAAATTTTTGATATCCATTTTGATCTTGCAATTTTTTATATCCTCCACCATTTACTATTAAAAAGTCGAATTTTAAATTTTTAGCTAATTTAAATTCAGCATTAACACCCATATCAGCACTACTACCAAATCCATTTTGATCTTGAAATGATTTAAAGAAATAACGGTATCCCCAGAAATGTTCTTGATCATTCCATTGTTTCATACCTATTAAGCCCATACTTAATTTAACACCATTAGCTACTTTCCAATCTAATTGTGCTATTTTCAAAAATGCTGTATAAGCACTACCTCCGTCATTTTTACCAACATCAAAAGTTATTTTAGTAGAAATGTTTTTACTTAATTTATACTTATATCCAAAATAAGTACGTTTAATGTCAAATGCACTTGTTTGTGTTGCATCTGTTGTAAAGTCGGCATGGTAATTCCAGTATACTTTAAAATGAATTTTACCACTAGGTTTAAAGGCTTCTTCGTTAGAAGTTTGTGCAAAGCTTAAGCTTGCAACTGTAAGAACCAATACCAATGAAATAATTAGTTTTTTCATGATTTTGTTTATTTATAAATTATTTAATTTTTGTTATGCTTGTTACTATGCAAAAACAACACCTTTATAAAAATAAATCATGATTAAATATTAATCAACTGATAATCAGCCATCCAAGATTTCGAAAAATTAAAAACAAAAACAAAAAAGTAACGGAATTCCGTTACTTTAGCGGGATTCCGTTACTTAAGTTACATAAAATGGATTTTTATAATCCGTATTTTTCCATTTTGGTTCTTAAAGTTGAAATGGGTAGTCCTAATAATTTAGCAGCTTTAGTTTTATTATTATTAGTAACGTTTAAAGCATTTGAAATTAAAGAAATTTCTAAATTAGCAACTGTTTTATCAAGTGGCTGACCTAAATTATTTGAAAAAGCATTTTTAATAGATGGCTGTGTTATAGTTAATGGTAACAAATCTTTTGATATTATACCATTGGTAGCAAGCAATACCAACCTTTCTATCAGGTTTTTTAATTCTCTAATATTACCTGGCCAATTATAATTAATTAAATATTTTAGAACTTCTTTTTCTATGGTTATTTTATCATTTTTAAATTTGTCAATATAATAATATATCAAATGTTCAATATCATTTCTACGTTCTCTCAATGGCGGTAAATCAATAGGAAATACTTTTAATCTATAGTATAAATCTTCTCTAAATTTCCCTTCTTTAACAAGTTCTAATAAATCTCGTTTTGTTGAGGCAATTAACCTAACATCAATAGGAATTGATTTTGAACTACCTACTTTTTCTATTTCTCTTTCTTCTAATACCCTAAGTAATTTAACTTGCAACTCTAAGGGAACATCATCTATATCATCTAAATAAATGGTTCCTTCATTAGCTAATTCAAATCTTCCTATTTTATCATATTCCGCTCCAGTAAAAGCACCTTTTATGTGCCCAAACATTTCACTTTCAAAAATTTCTTTAGATAAAATTGCACAGCTTACTTTTACAAAAGGTTTATTTATTCTATTGCTGTTATAGTGAATAATATTGGTAAGCAATTCCTTTCCTGTACCCGTTTCTCCTGTTATTAAAACACTTGTATTAGTGTTTGCAACTATTTGAATATGTTTAAATATCTCTCGATTTATTTTTTCATCTCCAATAAAACGAGAAAAATCATATTTTTTTTCTATTCTTTTTCTAAGAATTTTATTTTCTTCTTTAATGGAGGTAAATTCTTTTATTTTATCTAACAAAATAAAAATTTCATCAGTATTAAATGGTTTTGTTAAATAATCAAAAGCTCCTAATTTCATTGCATCAACCGCAACATCAACAGTGCCAAATGCAGACATTACAATAACAGTAATATTAGTATTTAGCAGTTTAATTTTTTTTAAAAGCTCAATACCATCCATTCCTGGCATTTTAATATCAGTAATTAAAATATCTGGCAAAAAATCTTTATAATCAATAAGTACACTTTGGGCATTGGCATACTCTTTAACTATATAATTTTTATCTCTAAGTTCATCTGCAATAGTTATTCTAATGATACGTTCATCATCAACTACTGCAATTTTCAATTTTTCTGACATAAAATATTACTTATTTAAAGGTAAATATATGCTAAAGGTTATTCCTCCAGCAACATTATTTTTTACTTCTATTTTTCCGTGATGTTGTTGTAAGATATTCAAACTTACAGCCAAACCTAATCCTGTTCCTTGTTTTATTTTCTTAAGTGTATAAAATGGATCAAAGATTTGTTTTAATTTATCATCTGGAATACCAATACCATTATCTTTTATTTTTATTCCTAAATAATCTTTCGTTGTAAAAATACAAATATCAAGTTCTCCATTGTAATTTTCATTTATTAATTTTTTTTCATTTATTGCATCAATAGCATTGATTATTAGATTTAAAAAAACTTGCTCTAAGTGATTAAAACTTCCTTTTATACTTGGTATTTTTTTAGGATAATCTTTTATAATAGTAATTCTTGACTTTTCTAACTGATATGCTATTAAAAGAAGTGTGTTCTCAATAACTTTTTTAACATCAACCTCTGTAAAAATTAAGTCTTGCTTTCTGCTAAAATTAAGAAGCCCCTGTACTACATTTTTAATTTTTTGAATGGCTTCATCCATCAATTCAATATACGATATGTTTTGTTTTATATTGTTCGGGTTTTCTGAAATTCGTTTTAAACAATTTTGAATACCTGCAATAGGATTATTAATTTCATGAGCTATACCCGCTGAGAGTGTTCCAATAGCCGCAATTTTTTCTGATTGCATTAAACTTTCTTGGGCATTTTGAAGTTCTGTATAGGTTTTTTCTAAGCGTTTTATCATTCCATTAAATGTTTCAAACAAATCATCTATTTCATCATGAACACCAAACGGATTTTGCCAAGATAATATAATCTCTTTTTTATCATCATTAAATGCATTAATTTTAAACTGATTTAAGTCAAGTTTTTTAGCAGTATTACTTAATAAATTTATAGGTTTTGTAATTATATATGAAAAAATAAATGCCCCAATTATACCAACAATTAAAAACAGGACTACTAATCCTAAAAAGAAGCTTTTAGCAAGATTCAGCGTTCTTAAATATTGATCTTCATAAAAACCCATTCTAACTTGTCCTACACTACTATCTATTATAGGTGCAGAAATATCTCTAATTAACGTTGTGATACCCTCTTTATATTCTAAATTAATAGTTTGAATTTGATTGTTTTTGTTGATATTAATTAGATTTAATGGTACTTCTTTAGAAAATGTATGTGCCATTACATTATTATTAGCATCTAAAATAAAAACATAAGCTATATTTTTATTATTTCTTTTAACTTCAGAAACTAATTTATTTAGAGAAGCTAAATCATTATATAAAATTGGTTCTATAGATCTATCTGCGAGTGTTTTTGCAGAAATAAGTCCGTTATTAGAAAGTTCTTTTTCAAATAAATCATTTATGGAGTAACTTAAAAAATATAAATTAGCTGAACCAAATAAGGTTACAACAAGAACAATTGCTATAGTAAATTTCCAAAATAGACGTAATGAGAAAAATTTATTAAACATCTATACAATTTATTTTATTTGACTATTCATAGCTCTTATATTATTGTAATCAATATCTCTTCCCTTTATAAATTTATCTATTGAAATTTTACTTAAGATAGTTTCCCCTAAAGAATCTTTATGAATATTAAGAAATAAATTTTGTAATTCATTCTTTAATTTAGCATCTAAGTTACAAGGAACAACAACAGGAGGAATGCCAAATAATTCTGATTTTTTAATAATTTTTAAATTTTTTACTCTTTCTGGATCATGTTTTTTAATGTAGTTAAAAATTAAACCATCGATGCTAGCACCATCTACAATGCCTTTAGCCACTAATTGCATAGATATATCGTGAGCATATGTATATATTGTATTTGAAAAATAATGGTCAACATTTTCTCCTAAACTTTCAACAAGCCATTTTGCATAAAGTGTACCCGTATTTGAAATAGGGTCTGTATAAGCGAATTTTTTATTTTTTAATTCAGTGAATTTATTAATTTTAGAATCTTTATTCACTATTATGAAGCTTTGATAAAAAGGTTTGCCGTCAACTACAGGAACAACTAATATTTCTATTTTATTTTTTGCAGATTTATTAATATATGCACCTGAACAAATAATTGCCAAATCTACTTTATTATCAATCAACAAGTCATTTACTTCTTTATAGGTTTTTCGTTGTAAAAACTCAATATTATAATTCAAATTTTTAGACATATATGTAAATAAGTCTTGATAATAAATCCGTGTTTCCTTTGGAGAAATCATAGATGAAACAATAACTCTTAAAGTAGGTTTATTGTGTTTTTGCTGTATTTCATATATTGAATCACCTTTTGAAGTTATTGAAATATTTAAAACGGTATTATCAGCCTTTTTATTAAAATAGCAACTAGTAAAAAGCAATAAAAAAGTAAATATGATTGCTAATTTCTTTAAAAACCAAAGGCTATTTAAATTACAACTCGTGTTCATCTTCTATATAGTTTTATGATAATTTACAAAAATAATTGATTTACACGGAATTAAATATGATATAAATTAGTTTCACCATACTGAACTAAACTTGCTAGTATTTAAAAACAAAACCCTCTAAATTTCTTTAAAGGGTTGCAAGTGCTACTGTGGAGAAGATGGCTCCCTCTCCTATCTCGGAAACCCTTTATTCATAGTATCTACAGAAATCATTCTTTCAACTGACCCCTAATTAGTCCCTTTTTATTTAATCCGAAATGTATTGATTTATGATATCTACTTCAATACCAGAGTATTCAGAAAATTCTTTAATTGTAACAAACTGATGTTGCTCTTTTCCAAAGTGTACTTTTATTTCTCGTAAAAGCTTTCGTCCATAGCGTTCACTTCTTCCAGTGATGCATTGAATGTCTTTTGGGTATATGCAAGCTCTAATAATTTTCATTTATACTCTATCTATACTTTATCCTAGCTTCATCTTAACCTCTACTATATGTCTTTATTCGGTATAAAACATTGTTTTCGGAAGAGATGGTTCTAGGTTTTTGAATTCCTATATAAAGATACTTTCATTTGTTGAGAATTAAAAATTTTATATAGTATGGCTAGACAGACCGGTATAATTAAATTAAAAGGTACTATTGGAGGTATTACCTTTTACAAAACAAGTGATGGAGATCTTGCTCGTGAAAAAGGGGGCGTAGATGCTTCAAGAATTGCAAATGACCCAGCGTTTCAAAGAACGCGAGAAAATGGCTCTGAATTTGGTAGAGCTGGAAAAGGTGGAAAGATAGTAAGAAATGCGATTCGTATTCTTTTGCAAAATGCAAAAGATAAAAGAGTGGTAAGTAGATTAACTACGGATTTATTAAAAGTTGTGAAAACTGATACAACTAATGATCGTGGTTTACGAACTATTCAGGATGGAAATATGAGCCTTTTACAAGGATTTGAATTCAACATCAACGGAAAGTTAGGGGCTACATTATTTGCTCCTGTAGTTAATGCTTTTGACCGTGTTACTGGTGATGCAACTGTTAGTATTGCTCCGTTTGCACCAACGGTGCGTGTTGCTGCTCCAGCAGGAACAACTCATTTTAAAGTAGTAACTGGCGCTACAGAAGTAGATTTTGCAGGGGAAACTTCTACTTTTGAAAATGATGAAACTGCAATTTTACCGTATGATAGTGCGATGACTGCTGCCATTGATTTAACGGCAACTGTAACTGCAAATTCAACACTTCCTGTGATTCAGGTTTTGGGGATTGAATTTTATCAGGAAGTAAATGGCGCTATGTATCCATTGAAAAACGGTTCTTACAATGCTTTGTCCGCTGTGAAAGTTGACACTGTTTAATGGAATTTGAATTGCAAAGGTCCTATTATAAAGAGGGTACGAATAGTGCCCTTTTTTATAAAGGTCGGTTTTTTGGTTTTGTTATTGAATTGCCCTGGTTAAACAACCAAAGAAATATCTCCTGTATTCCGGAAGGTGTCTATAAATTAAAATCACGATTTTCAAAAAAATTTAAGCATCATTTAGTACTTGAAAATGTATCTGGAAGAAGTTTGATATTGATTCACCCTGCAAATAATGCCAAAAAAGAATTAGGCGGTTGTTTGGCACCTGTAAGTTCACTTACAGGAATTGGAAAAGGATTAAACTCAAGAACAGTATTTCAGAAACTCATATCCCTTTGCTATCAGGCATTTGAAAGGAAAGAAAACATTACACTAATCATTAAATCTTAATTATGAAACTTACAGAACGATATACAAAAAAAACACCCAAATTTTTTAGAACATTACGGAATATTGGTATTGCCTTAGCAGCTGCTGGAGGGGTTATTATTGCAGCTCCAATTTCTTTACCTGCCATTGTTGTTACTGTATTATATGACCGTTGCAGGAACCGTTGCAACTGCTGTAAGTCAGGCAGTGGTAACTGATGATAAAAAAGAGCCTAACAAAAATGAACAATGATTTACAACTTAGATCTGGAATAGTTGGGGGTACGTTGCTATCTACAGTTTTAAATATTAGCCTAGATGATGTGTTTTTTACTATTGTTATGGCTGTTATTGGAGCTGTAGTTAGTTTTTTTGTGTCTTGTTTATTGAGGAAGTTGTTTTCTAATAAATATTGAATGTTTAGTATATGGCAAGTAGCGCAGTAGAAAGCACTGTACTTTCAAATTTGCACTGAGCCAAAACGTTGTATTTTGTTTTTAATTTATTCATCCTTAAAAGCCAAATCAACGATTTGGCGGTGTTTGTATATAGCACTAAATTTTCTCAAATCACTAAACGCCCTATTTGCTATATACAGCTTAGGAGACGTTTTCTCCCATTTTAACTAATATAGATTTGATGAAATGTTTTAGATTATCAGGTGTTTTACCTTCATATATTTTATTTAAAGCAGGGATGACCCATTTATTTTTTTTTACTCCCAAAGGAATCCATTTTTCAAGTTCACCAACAGGAACTATAAACAACTTTTTAGATTTCAAAGTTCCTATGAATCTATTAACCTTTTTCTGATATTCAGTATCAAAACCACTAACACCTTTCTCCTTTTGAGTAGCCCATTTAGTTGCTTCTTTCCTGATTCTATTTAAAGCACCTTTAGCACCATCTAGAGTATGCTCTGAATTATTTAGTTGTTCCAAAAATTCTTCAACATTTGATTTGATTGAATTTAAAATAGATGTGTCATTTTGATTTTTAACAGACTTGTCAATTGCTGCCCTAGTCTTTAAAAGTGCTTTACTTACTTTTTGAGTAGTCAATGCTTCATACAAATTTTTAAAATTTGTTTCATCATTTAATAAATCAATGTCCGCAATGGCAGCGACAGGTATTTTAGAGTCTGTAAGGAGTTGAACCACATCTTTAAGAGTCTGCTTGTTGTGTGAGTGAATGAAAAGAATATTCTGACTTGGATTCAAGGTTCTAACGCAACAAAGCGTTTATTCTTTTTAGTTAAACATTACTCAAATATACGAGTTTAAATTTGATTTTAAAATGTGGCATTATTGAAATAGAATAACGCTCCTTTGGTCGC
>NZ_JAKIUR010000009.1 GCF_021647475.1 Lutibacter sp. | reverse complement strand
TCCAATCAATCGTATTGGTTAAAAGATAAAGTTCGTGTTTGGGATTTAAAAGTTCTCCTAGCGTATTTCCTAAAAAATTATATTGATTTGTATCGATTTTATGTGAACGCATTTGACAAGGTTTTATTCACCAAGATACTAAAAACTGGTCTTTTTTGAGCCCTATTTTGGTAATAAAAACAACTGAAAACACTATTAAAACTATCTTCTTGTAATAAAATAGGTTCGACTCTTTAATAGCTAAACCAGGATTAATAGTTAGTAATTCAGCAAATTCACACAATCTAAATTCTCTTTCAGATAAATCAGCTTTTTTATAATCTTTTCTTAAAACAGCAATTTTAGCATCATTTTTCCAATAATGATTTAATGCTGCTGCATGATGAATTTGGCAATATTCACAATTATTACCTGAGGAAACAACCACTGCAATCATTTCACGTTCAGCACGAGATAAATCCGATTTTTTAAACATAATTTCCATATACAAATCCATATGTTTGACAATACTTTCGGGGCGTAAACTCTGAATAGTATGCACGTCGGCAAGTTTGCCTCGTTTTTTTATTAAATCGTCATAAATTTCTTTAAGTCGTCCTGTAGCTTCCTCAAATGGTATTACCTGAATTCTTGGCATTATAACTTCTTGGATATATTAATTTCCTTTGTTATAATCCGCTAAAAATTTAGCTAAACCATTATCCGTTAAAGGATGTTTTAGCAATCCTTTAATTGCATTTAATGGTCCTGTCATTACATCAGATCCTAATTTAGCACAATCAATAATGTGCATTGTGTGGCGAATAGATGCTGCTAGAATTTGAGTTTCAAAACCATAATTATCATAAATCAATCTTATTTCAGATATAAGATGCAATCCATCAGTAGAAATATCATCTAATCTTCCAATAAAAGGCGAAACATAAGTTGCCCCTGCTTTAGCTGCTAATAATGCTTGACCTGCAGAAAAAACCAACGTCATATTTGTTTTTATTCCTTTATCAGAAAAATATTTACACGCTTTAACACCATCAGCAATCATAGGTAATTTTACCACAATTTGAGGATTTAAAGCGGCTAATTCTTCACCTTGTTCAATCATTCCGTCAAAATCAGTTGCAATAACTTCAGCACTTACATCGCCATCAACCACTTCACAAATTGCTTTGTAATGGTTTATAATATTTTTAGCTCCGGTAATTCCTTCTTTTGCCATTAAAGATGGATTTGTAGTTACACCATCTAATATTCCTAAAGCCTGAGCTTCTTTAATCTGATCTAAATTAGCGGTATCAATAAAAAATTTCATTTATTTATGTTTAGAATTAAAATATATTTGGGCGTTACCTTCGTTACACTTCAGGTCAGGCTTTACGCTAAATCTTTTTTGGATTCAAAAAAGGATATCGCTTCAATCCTTAACGCACCGCGAATTTACAATTTATAATGATTCATTAATAGTTTTTCATACAATTTATCTGGCAAAATTCGTTTTAAAACAATAGAGAATTTTTGCATAAAATCGCCCACTTTATAATGTAATTTTGGTTTATCTGTATTTATTATTTTATAAATAGCCTTTGCCATTTCTAAAGGATTACTACCTCCACTGACGTGAGAATTCATTAAATCTAAATTTTCTTGATACACTTTTTTATAAGCTGAATTTTCAAAAACTGGCGTATGATATCTTCCTGAGGCAATGTTCGTTGCAAAATCACCTGGAGCAACGTTGGTTACTTTGATTCCAAAGTTTTTTACTTCCATATTAGTAGCTTCAGTTACTAATTCTAAAGCTCCTTTTGTGGCAGAATAAATTCCTCTAAATGGCAAACCCATATAACCTGCAATGGAAGTAACATTGATTATTAATCCGTTTTGTTGTTTACGCATTTGTGGTAAAACTGCTTTCATCATATCAATAGCACCAAAAAAATTAGTTTCAAAAACCTTTCGCATTTCATCGGTTGGTGTATCTTCAATAGGACCCGTAATTCCCATTCCAGCATTATTAATTAGAATATCTAATTTTCCTTCATTTTCAACCACTTTTTTTACTGCTTTTTTAATACTTTCAATGTCAGTAACATCTAATGGAATTAAATTAAAAGAATAATTTTTTATTTTTGATGGATTCCTACTAGTTCCATAAACAGTAAATCCTTTTTCGGTTAAAAATTCACCTACAGATTTCCCAATTCCTGAAGAACCTCCGGTAATTAAAACAACTTTTTTCATTAAATAATTAAAGATTGAAAGATTAAAAAATTATTTTGTATGTCCGTAATTCGTAATAATAAAGAACAACGTCATGCTGAAACAAGCCCGCCTGCTGCTGGCAGGTTCAGGGTGACGGACGTTATGTAAGATTACGGACAATCAGAAAATTATTATAAACTAAGTTCAAAAGTACATTATTTATAACTTAATTGAAAATTAGGAAGTAATTTAAAAGTCCTTTCCTTTGGAAAGGATTTAGGATAGGAAAAAAAAGGCAAGCTACCTACATCACACCGCTACAACCTAATACCTTTGCTGCGTTCCCGCTCTGGAGGATTCAAAGGGAGCTAGTTGTGTAGGACTTGCCTAGCGACAAATTTACAATCATTTATTAATTTAACCAACCATTTTATTACAATTTTTATGTAACATTTTTAAAACTCTGTTTACTAATTAATTATTATTCTAAAAACGTTTTAAATACTATTACTAGTTAATTATTTAAGCCTATTTAGTATATTTGTTAAACTTAAAATCAAACAAACATCATGGAAAACCAAAAAACTTCAGCAAAACAAATTATGATTAATTATGGTTTGTTATTAGCTTTTTCAGGAATTATTATTAGTTTAATTAACTTTTCATTTGGAAATATCTATAAGCCACATTGGTCTGTACAAGTTGTAAGTACTTTAGCTCTCGTTGCATTTGTAATTTTTGGAATTAAAAAATTAAAAGAAGCAAATGGAGATTTATTAACTTTAGGAGAAGCCATTAAAACTGGAATAGGCATTACTTTTGTAGCAGCCATTATTTCTATTATTTACTTTTATGTATTTGCTAAATTTATTGAACCCAATTTTGTGCATAATATTATAGAAGTGCAACGTCAAACAGTTTTGGATAAAATGCCCGATATTTCTGATGAAATGTTAGCTAAACAAGCTGAAATGACTCAAAAATATTTCTACGTTTTCACCTTTGGTGGAATCATATTCGTTAACTTATTTTTAGGATTTGTTATTTCATTAATTACAGGTTTAATAATGAAAAAAACAGACGAAGAAATCACAAGTATTTAAAAATAAAAACCGTAAATGGATATATCAATAGTAATTCCTTTACTCAACGAAGACGAATCTTTAAATGAATTATACGATTGGATTGTAAAAGTTATGCAATCCAATCGTTATTCTTATGAAATCCTTTTTATTGATGATGGCAGTACCGATAATTCTTGGAAAGTAATTGAAAAACTTTCTACTAAGGATAGCAATGTAAAAGGAATTCGTTTTCAAAAAAACTATGGAAAATCTCAGGCTTTAAATGCTGGGTTTAAAAAAGTTACCGGTGATGTAGTAATTACTATGGACGCCGATTTACAAGATAGCCCAGATGAAATTCCTGAGTTATATAATCTAATTAATAAAGAAAACTTTGATTTAATTTCTGGTTGGAAAAAAAAGCGTTACGATTCTAAAATCAGAAAAAATATTCCTTCAAAATTATTTAATGCTGCCGCACGTAAAACATCAGGATTAAAATTACACGATTTTAATTGCGGATTAAAAGCTTATAAAAACAAAGTCATAAAAAATATTGATGTTAGTGGAGAAATGCATCGATATATTCCTGTTTTAGCAAAAAACGCAGGATTTGTAAACATTGGTGAAAAAGTAGTAGTTCATCAAGCTAGAAAATATGGTATTACAAAATTTGGTATGGATCGCTTTATTAATGGTTTTTTAGATTTAATTACCATTTGGTTTTTATCAAAATTTGGCAAACGCCCAATGCATTTATTCGGATTGCTAGGAACTATCATGTTCTTAATAGGTTTTGCCTTCGCTTTCTATTTAGGAATTGATAAACTTTTTATCCATACTTCTGGAAGATTGATAACCCAACGCCCAGAATTTTATCTTGCTTTAGCTACCATGATTATTGGAACACAATTATTTTTAGCTGGTTTTTTAGGAGAAATAATTCTTCGCACAAAAAAGAATACCAAACGTTATCATGTTTCAAGCAAAATTAATTGCTAACAAATTCTTTAAAAATACTATTTAATGGTATTTTTGTATAAAATTTAATTCAACTATTATGAGTACAATTTTAGAAAAAGCCAAATTATGGCTATCCGATACTTTTGATGCTTCAACACAACAAGAAATTCAAGACCTTATCAATAATAATCCAGAACAATTAACCGAGCGATTTTACAAAAATCTAGAGTTCGGAACAGGCGGAATGCGTGGTATTATGGGTGCCGGTATAAATAGAATCAATAAATATACTTTAGGTAAAGCTACTCAAGGTTTAGCAAATTATTTAAAACAATCTTTTCCTAATAAATCTCTGCAAGTTGCTATTGCTTATGATTGTAGGCATAACAGTAATACTTTTGCTAAAATTGTAGCTAATGTGCTATCTGCCAACAATATAAAAGTATTTTTATTTGAAGATATGCGTCCCACTCCAGAACTATCCTTTGCCGTTCGACATTTAGATTGTGATGCCGGAATTGTTTTAACTGCATCGCATAATCCACCAGAATATAATGGTTATAAAGTATATTGGAATGATGGAAGTCAAATTGTACCTCCAAACGATATTAATATAATAAATGAAGTTAATCGTTTAGATTTTTCAGAAATCAATTTTAATAGCAATGAAAACCTAATTGAATATATTGGTAAAAAAGTAGATGAAGCCTTTATTGAAGCATCTGTTAAAACAGGAACTTTTAATACTAAAGGAAAAGGAAATCTAAAAATTGTTTATACACCATTACACGGAACTTCGGTAAAATTAATTCCTGATGCATTAGCTGCTGCTGGTTATACTGATGTAAATATTGTTGAAGAACAACGCATACCAAATGGTGATTTTCCAACAGTGGCATCTCCAAACCCTGAAGAACCTGCTGCTTTAAAAATGGCAACCGATTTAGCTAAAAAATTAGATGCCGATATTGTTATTGGAACCGACCCAGATAGTGATAGAATTGGAATTGCTGTTAAAAATTTAGAGGGTGAAATTCAATTACTAAACGGAAACCAAACCATGAGCGTTATGACCGATTTTTTAATTAAAAATTGGAAAAAACAAGGCAAATTAAACGGAAAACAATTTGTTGGTTCAACTATTGTTTCTACTAATTTAGTAACTAAAATAGCCGATAGTTATGGTGTGGAAACTCATGTAGGACTTACAGGTTTTAAATGGATTGCTAAAATGGTTCGTGATGAAGAAGGTAAAAAAGAATTTATAGGTGGCGGCGAAGAAAGTTTTGGCTATATGGTTGGCGATTTTGTACGTGATAAAGATGCTGTTACCGCAACCTTGTTAGCTTGTGAAATTGCTGCAGAAGCTAAAAATAATGGAAGTTCTTTTTATAATGAGTTATTAAAAATATACGTACAACATCATTTTTATAAAGAACATTTAATTGCTATTGTAAAAAAAGGAATGGATGGTGCTGAAATTATTAATAAAATGATGGTAGTATTGCGTGAAAATCCACTTACAGAAATTGACCATTCAAAAGTTAACTATTTGTATGATTATCAAGCTTCTACAAAAACTGATTTATTAACAGGAAAAGTTGAAACTATTGATATTGCAAAATCAAATGTATTAATTTATGAAACTGTTGACGGAACAAAAGTAGCTGCAAGACCAAGTGGAACTGAGCCAAAAATAAAGTTCTATTTTAGTGTGAATACTCCTTTAGATAGTGTGGAAAATGCAGTAGCTACTGAAGCAAAACTAGATGCTAAAATTCAGCGAATTATTAAAGAAATGAAATTAGCTTAATGAGTTACTTTAAGAAAATTATAAAATACGCTAAACCTTATTCAAAATTTGCTTGGCTTAATATTATATTCAATATTTTGTATGCAGTATTTAATGTTTTAACTATTGTAGCCTTTATTCCTGTTTTAAATATATTGTTTAAACAAGAAAACAAAATTGTAGCAAAACCCATTTATAATGGCATTTTTTCTCTAGGTAAATATGCACAAGAGAGTTTTTATTATTTCATTTCACAAAAAATGGAACATGATGGAGCCATAAAAACTCTAGTTTTTGTTTGTGGTTTAACCTTGTTTTTATTTTTCTTTAAAAATTTCTTTCGTTATATAGCTTCTTTTGTATTATCATTTTTACGAAATGGTGTGGTTAAAGATTTACGTGATAGCATTTATCAAAAAATAATTGAATTGCCTATCTCCTATTTTTCAGAAAAAAAGAAAGGAGATATTATTGCTCGTATGACTTCTGATGTTCAAGAAATTGAAAACTCATTTTTAACTTCATTAGAAGCTATAGTTCGTGAACCTTTAACTATTATTATTTCTTTAACAATTATGTTAATTATTAGTACAAAACTAACACTATTTGTATTTGTATTATTACCAATATCCGGATTTATAATTTCATCTATTAGTAAAAAATTAAAAGCTCAATCTTTAAAAGCTCAACAAGAAACAGGTAATTTTTTATCGTTTATTGAAGAAACTCTAACAGGTTTACGAGTAATTAAAGGTTTTAATGCTGAAGATAAAATAAAAGCTAAATTTAATAATTCTACTAATAATTTTAGATTATTAATGAACAGCGTTTTACAACGTAAAACATTGGCATCGCCAATGAGTGAATTTTTAGGCTCGGCAACTATTATTACTATTTTATGGTACGGCGGAAAATTAGTTTTAGGAGATCATAGCCCTTTACGTCCAGAGCAATTTCTGACTTATATTGGCTTATTTTATTTAATTTTAAATCCTGTAAAATCCTTAACTACAGCTTTTTACAATATTCAAAAAGGAAATGCTTCTGCTGAACGAATTTTAGATATTTTAGAAACTGAAAATACTATTGTTGATAAACCAAATGCTATTATAAAATCTAATTTTGAAAATAAAATATCTTTTGAAAATATTTCTTTTAAATATAAAGATGATTTAGTAGTGAAGAATTTTTCTCTCGAAATAAAAAAAGGACAAACCGTTGCTTTAGTTGGACAATCTGGAAGTGGAAAATCTACTTTGGCAAATTTAATTACTCGCTTTTATGATGTAAATAAAGGATCTATTAAAATTGATGGAATTGATATTAAAGATTTTTCACAGAAATCATTACGTAGTTTAATGGGAATTGTAACTCAGGATTCTATTCTATTTCATGATACCGTTAAAAATAATATTAGTTTAGGAGTTGAAAGTGCAACGGATGAAGAAGTAATTGCCGCAGCTAAAATTGCTAATGCTGATGAATTTATAAAAGATTTACCTAACCAGTATGAAAATAATATTGGTGACAGTGGAAATACGCTTTCTGGTGGACAGAAGCAGCGATTAAGTATTGCTAGAGCTGTACTTAAAAATCCGCCAATTATGGTTTTAGATGAAGCCACTTCTGCCTTGGATACTGAAAGTGAACAATTGGTGCAAAAAGCTTTGGAAAAAATGATGAAAAACAGAACATCATTGGTAATTGCACATCGCCTGTCAACTATTCAAAAAGCAGATTTAATTGTAGTTATGAAAAAAGGTGAAATTGTTGAACAAGGAAAACATCAAGAATTATTAGCTGAAAAAGGTGAATACTTTAAGTTAGTAACCATGCAATCTCTTTAATAATTGACAGTTTTCAATTTAAATGCTGTCATAACGAAGAGTTTTTCACGATGAAGTTATCTTTTTATTTGTAGTTCCTCTCATGAGATTACTTCAGTTTTCTATTGAAAACTTCGCAATGACGAATTCTGAAATTGTCAATTATTAACTGTTTTAAATCCTAATTTTTTAGCTTTTTCAATCATAAATCGATAAGCTTCATCATAATCATTTGTAATTTTACCATCTAAAATAGCTTCTTTTATAGCATCTTTAATTTGACCGATTTCTCTGCAAGGTTTTAAATTAAAAGTTTTCATAATTAGCTCGCCTGAAATTGGTGGCTGAAAATTACGAACATGGTCTCGCTCTTCAACTTCTTTAATTTTTTGACGAACCATTTTAAAATTATGATGGTATTTTTTAAAACGAGATGGATTTTTAGTTGTAATATCTGCCTCACACAACGTCATTAAACTTTCAATATCATCACCAGTATCAAAAATCAAACGTCTAACTGCTGAATCAGTAACTTCAGTAGCCAACACAATTGGGCGCGAACTTAAAAACACCATTTTTTGAACAAATTTCATCTTATCGTTTAATGGCATTTTTAAACGTTTAAACAATTTATATACCATTTTTGAGCCTACAAATTCGTGGCTGTGGAAAGTCCAACCAACAGTTTTATCAAATTTTTTAGTTGGGACTTTTCCAATATCATGCAACAAAGCCGCCCAACGTAACCATAAATTATCTGTATTTTCTGATATATTATCTACAACTTCTAATGTATGATAAAAATTATCTTTATGCTTCTGTCCTTCTACTTCTTCAACTCCTTGTAAATTTGTTAATTCAGGTAAAAATTGATGTAATAAATTAGTTTTATGCAATAACAAAATACCAATCGAAGGAATATTAGAAAGCATTATTTTATTAAATTCAACAATAATTCTCTCTTTGGTAATAATAGCAATACGACTAGAATTTCTTTCAATTGAGTTTAGTGATTCATTTTCAATTATAAAGTTTAATTGAGATGAAAAACGTATAGCACGCATCATCCTCAATGGATCATCAGAGTATGTTATATCTGGATTTAATGGTGTACGTATTATTTTATTTTCTAAATCTATTAATCCATTAAAAGGATCTAATAACCTTCCATAATCTGATTTGTTTAAACTTAAAGCTAATGCGTTAATCGTAAAATCACGTCTATTTTGATCATCCTGCAATGTTCCATCTTCAACAACTGGGTTTCTACTATCTTCATTATAGGATTCTTTACGCGCCCCAACAAATTCAATTTCAATATCTTCATAACGTAACATGGCAGTTCCATACGTTTTAAAAACTTGAACTTTAGGTTTCTTTGGCAAAAGGTTAGCAACTTCTTTAGCTAACTCAATACCACTACCAACTGCAACAATATCAATATCATCTGGAATTTCTCTTTTTAAAAAATAATCTCGTACAAAACCACCTATCACAAAAGTTTCTAATTGTAAATTAGACGAGGCTTTTGATATATATTCAAAAATAGAATGCGCAAGTGCATCTTTGTAAATTTTATTTGCTGTCATAAATTAATCTGAGTTAAATAAACCTCTATATTTTTTTAGGTCTTATAACTTTTGCCTGTCATTCCTGCGAAGGCAGGAATCTATTTTTATTAGCTCTATGGATTCCTGCCTTCGCAGGAATAACACTCACTAAATTGCTTTTTTGAATGTCATTCTGAAAATGTCACACTGAGCTTGTCGAAGTGTTGTTTCAGAATTTCATCAAACTGATTTGCTCATTATGATGTGAACCTAAATTCAGCACCAAAATTATTTACGAAGTACTATTAATTCTCCATTATCTCCTATTTTTAAAATAGTAGAAGATTTATCATTTACTTCTTCGCGCTGCAAATTTACAATATAGTCTACGCTATCCAAAATTGATTTCTCTATTTCTTTAAAACTTTTAGGAGTTGGATTCCCACTTTTATTTGCTGAAGTTGATACAATTGGTTTTCCAAATACAGTAATTAATTGATTACAAAATTCATTTTGAACAATTCTTATGGCTACTGTATTATCTTTTGCAACTACATTTTGAGCTAAACCAGTTGGATTATTATAAATTATGGTTGTAGGTTTTGATGTTGCACTTAAGAAATTTAAAATGCTTTCTGAAATAGAAGGAATGTATTTTTGCAGCATCTTTATTCCATCAACCAAAATAATTAAACTTTTACTTTCTAATCGTTCTTTGATATCAAAAATATTTGATACTGCCATTTCTGAAGTTGCATCACAACCAATCCCCCAAACTGTGTCTGTTGGGTATAATAGCACCTTCTTCTCTTCAAGAATTTTAAGACTATTTTTCAATTCAGATTCAACCATATTTTAATTAATTTTATTTTTATTATATAAACCTATGACTTTTTTAAAATCCTTAAAATAACATTCAACTAAAGAATTTACCCAATTATAAAAACTTAGCAATATCCATTTTTTAAATGGTTTTATTTCTTTAATTAATTCCTCTTTTTTATGACTAACAATATTAAAATCATTGAGAATTTTTGAATCAACATTATCATAACCCGTAAATAAATTTACTTTGTTTGAATCATGAATTACGCACAACCACAATCGTTTATTTGTAACTCTTATAATATTTTTTTCATATTTCCAAGATCCATGTCTACTTCTAAACCATACACTTTTTAAATTTTCTTTTTTTTCTATTAAAGAAATAAACGGATTGTACAATTGCTTTTTTAAACCAAATCGAACTATAGACCCCGTTTGTAATGTATAACCATCTATCAAGTCTATTGCTAAATGATCTTGATAATCAAAATAACTTTGAATAACATTAATATAACCTTTGTGTAAACTATCATCATTATCTAATCTTGAAGTAATGCAGTATTTCTTATCATCCAACAACTTTATTTTTTTTACAATTTCAGGTAAAAAATTATTCATACCATCAATAAAAAAGGGAATAAAATTTGAGTAAGATGCTTGAAACTCTTCAACCTTTCTTTTATAATTTTCAGGTGTATTTATATCAAAAAAAACCAACCACTTAAAATTTTGGTTTGTTTGATTTTTTACGGAGTTAAGACAATAGTTTTCAAATAATTCAAAACGATCTTTTAACCAAGATTCCGATAATACTTTTTCATTGTTTTTTGTTATTGTCCAACTATCGTTTCTAAGGTTAAATCGTGTAATTATATAATGTTGATACATAGTTTTTTTTGGATTTCTTTTAATTTAATGAAATAAGCAACAATAAATCAGAGGTGTTTTTATTAAAACTTAAAGTAATTCATTTTTTTTCTCATTTGATATTTACGCAATAGATTTAAAGGTTTTCTCTTTAAACTTGACTGGTCTTTATCTAAAAAATTCAATGTAGCATCTAGTACTCTTTCACTAGATTTTCCGTCGAAATATGGGTGCTCATCCAATACAAATTTTTCAATTTTAGCCATTAAATCCTCTGGCCTTTTTAATGCAAGTTCAATATTGCTTTTTAAATTATCTACAGTACTAATATTTATAAAACAATCTTTAGGTAAGTTATTATTAAATGTAATAACTGGTTTTTTTTGAATAATAAATTCGGTAATTATAGAAGATGTATCTGTAAACATTACATCGGCTTGTTTTAAAGGCTCTAAATCCTCTAAAAAAGGAAGATACTTTACATTTTTATAACTATTTAATTGTTGAAATTTGTTTACAATTTTCGCATCCATTTTAGGATGTAAATTCACAATCCAATTCCAATCTTCACTTTCAATTAACGATACTAGTTCTTTAAAAACTGCTGAATTATGTGCCAAACTTAATCTTTCAGTAAATGTAGAAGCTATAAAAATAGTAGGTTTACTAGTTACTATTTTTTTAAGAACTGGGAACAAAACATCAACTTTAGACCAACCGGTTTCAACAACTTTAAAATACTTGTATTTTATTTCTAATTCTTTAAAATAAGTAGTTGTAGATGGACCTTGCGTACAGTATAAGTCAAAAAAACCTCTAATTCTAAAATGACCTTTATCTTTTGTTCTTTTATTGACACTAAATCCATGAAATAATTGCACTTTAATTCCTGGGAAAAAGTGAGGAACTTCATTACTGGCAACCAAAACTGCATCTGGCTTAAAATCCATTACTTCTTTCACTGTATTTAATAATTTTTCTGAAAGTTTTAACTTTCGCTTACTTATTTCATTTTCAATATACCAAGCTACTTTATAGCCTCGCTTTAGAATTTCAACTTGTAATGGTCTCACAATCGGGAAACCATATTCAAGCGATATATATATTAAAAACTTCATAAAATAGTGTAACTCAGACTACAAAAATAGTATTTTCAAGTTAGTTAACTAATAAGAAATTTAAATAATTAGATTATTTACATAAAAAAAGAAGCTGGTTAAATATTGAAAAAAATATCCATTTAGTATACAGCTAAGCAGCTAACTAAGATAAAATGATTTCAAAAGCATTTAAACAGCTACATCATTCTCTCTTAACGCATCATTTAAAGAAGTTTTTTTATTGGTACTTTCTTTTCTTTTCCCAATAATCATTGCGCAAGGAACATTAAATTCTCCTGCAGGGAATTGTTTTTTATAACTACCTGGTATTACTACCGAGCGTGCTGGAACTCTTCCTTTCATTTCAATAGGTTTATTACCCGTAACATCAATAATTTTTGTTGATGCTGTTAACACAACATTTGCACCTAAAACGGCTTCAGTTTCTATATGAACTCCTTCAACAACAATGCAACGAGATCCTATAAAAGCATTATCTTCAATAATTACAGGTGCGGCTTGTAATGGCTCTAAAACTCCACCAATACCAACTCCACCACTTAAATGTACATTTTTACCAATTTGGGCACAACTACCAACCGTTGCCCAAGTATCTACCATAGTTCCTTTATCAACATAAGCACCAATATTTATATAACTTGGCATTAAAATAGTTCCGCTAGAAATGTAAGAGCCATAACGTGCTACTGCAGGTGGTACAACACGAATCCCTTTTTCTTTATACCCTGTTTTTAATGAAATTTTATCGTGATATTCAAAAATTCCAACTTCCATAGTTTCCATTTTTTGAATTGGAAAATACATAACAACAGCTTTTTTCACCCATTCGTTTACTTGCCAACCATCAGCTACGGGCTCTGCGACTCTTAAAACACCGCTATCTAATAAATTAACAACTTTTCGTATTGCGTTTTGAGATACTTCATTTTTTAATAAATCTTTATTATCCCAAGTTTTCTCTATAATTTCTCTTAACTTATCCATGTATAATATCTTATTAGGGCAAATATAAAGTTTAAATTAATTATATAATTCAAAATGACTAAATTTGAACAGTTTTTAAATTTATGTTAATAGTTTGGGACGTATTTTAGCTTTTGATTTTGGTACAAAAAGAACAGGAATAGCAATTACTGATGAGTTGCAAATTATTGCTTCAGGATTAACTACTGTTGATACAAAAAAGATTTTCTCTTTCTTAACAGCATATCTTAAAAAAGAAAATGTAGAGTTATTTATTGTTGGCGAACCAAAACAACTAAATAATACTGAAAGTGAAAGCGAACAGTTTATAAAACCTTTCATTTTAAAATTAAGTCAAACATTTCCTAAAATTCCAATAAAACGTGTTGATGAGCGTTTTACTTCAAAAATGGCATTCCAATCTATGATTGATAGCGGATTGAAAAAAAAACAACGTCAAAATAAAGCATTGATAGATGAAATTAGTGCAACCCTTATTTTGCAATCTTATCTCTATAATAAAGGATAAATTTTATTTTAAAGCACCCTTTTTGTTTATAGTTTGATTATTTGTAATTTTGCAACCTTAAAATAAAAAATATGATTTTACCTGTTATTGCCTATGGTGATTCCATTTTAAGAAAAATAGGGGTTGATATTGATAAAGATTATCCTAATCTATTAGAACTTATTGATAACATGAAAGAAACCATGATTAATGATTTAGGTGTTGGTTTAGCGGCTCCACAAATAGGTAAAGCTATTAGGTTATTTGTGGTAGATACTTCTCCTTTTGCTGAAGATGAAGAACTTGAAGATGAAGAAAGAACTTTTTTAAAATCTTTTAAAAAAGTATTTATCAATGCAAAAATTATTAAAGAAGAAGGTGAAATTTGGCCTTTTACTGAAGGTTGTTTAAGTATTCCTGAAATTCGTGAAGACGTGTTTAGACATGAAAGAATTACTATTGAATATATGGATGAAAATTTTGAAAAACATACCGATGTTTTGGATGGTTTGGCAGCTAGGGTGGTTCAACACGAATACGACCATACTGAAGGAATTATGTTTACGGATAAAATTTCATCACTTAAAAAACGATTAATTAAAAAGAAATTAGAAAATATTAGTAAAGGAAAAATAAATCCAGATTATAGGATGAGATTTCCTAAATTAAAAAAGAGATAATTATATGGAATTAAAAGATATTGTTGCTATTACCGGTAAATCAGGATTATTTGAAATTAAAGCGCAATCTAAAGGCGGAATTATTGTTCAATCCTTATTAGACGATAAAAAATTTCCAATTTCAGCAATGCATAATTTAAGTGCATTAAATGAAATTTCGATGTTTACCTATGAAGAAGAAGTTCCGTTAAGAATTGTTTTAAAAACAATTGGCGAAAAAGAGCAAGGAAAAGAAGCTATAAGTCATAAAGAAAATGGTAAAGTATTGACTTCTTATTTTAGAGAAATTTTACCAAATTTTGATGAAGAACGTGTATATACTTCAAACATTAAAAAAGTAATTCAGTGGTATAATTTACTAGCTTCTAGTAACTTTGATTTCAGTGCAATACCTGAAGAAGAAACGGAAGAAGCATAATTATGCACACCAGAGAACAGCAACTTCAGGCATTTGGTAGGTTATTAGATATTATGGATGAGTTGCGTTTAAAATGTCCGTGGGATAAAAAACAAACGCTAGAATCCCTACGTCATTTAACCATTGAAGAAACTTATGAGTTAGGCGATGCCATTCTTAATAACGATTTACAAGAAGTTAAAAAAGAATTGGGTGATGTGCTGTTGCATATTGTTTTTTACGCTAAAATAGGTTCGGAAACTGATGACTTTGATATAGCAGATGTTGCCAATGCTATTTCTGAAAAATTAATTTACAGACATCCTCATATTTATAGTGATGTAAAAGTTGAAAATGAAGAAGATGTTAAAAAAAATTGGGAGCAGTTAAAGTTAAAAGAAGGAAATAAATCTGTTTTAGAAGGTGTCCCAAAATCATTACCAGCGTTAGTAAAAGCTAACAGAATTCAAGAAAAAGTAGCTGGAGTAGGATTTGATTGGGAAAAACCGGAACAAGTTTGGCAAAAAGTGCAAGAAGAACTTTCAGAATTAAATGCTGAAATTGAAAAAGGAAACTCCGAAAATATAGAAGCTGAATTTGGAGATGTACTTTTTTCTATGATTAATTATGCCAGATTTATAAAAGTAAGTCCTGAAAATGCCTTAGAACGTACCAATAAAAAATTTATTAACAGATTTCAATATTTAGAAAAAGAAGCTAAAAAAATAGGAAAATCGTTACACGATATGTCTTTAGCTGAGATGGATGTGTATTGGAATAAAGCCAAAGAATTCTATAAATAATTAAGTCTACAATCCATAATTTTTCATTATTTTAGTGCAAGTTTTAATTCATTAAAAGATGGAAAAAATAGTTATAATAACTGGTGGAAATAAAGGTTTAGGAGAAGGATTATCTAAAGTTTATCATAAAAACGGGTATCGCGTTTTTTCAATTTCTCGTTCTATAAAAGAAAAATTTTACACTGCCGAGCAATATTCTTGTGATTTAAGTAAAACCGAAACTATTGCCCCAACTTTAACGGAATTGTTTTCTCATTTAGATACTACTATTACCAAAAAAATTCTTTTAATTAATAATGCAGGTGATTTAGGAACGGTAAATACAATAGAAAATTTAAATCCTAAAGATATTAGCTATACCATTCGAGTGAATTTAATTGCTCCACTAATTCTAAATTCTACATTTATAAAATTGACCCAAGGTTTTGATTGCAAAAAAGAAATTATTAATATTTCCTCTGGCGCTGCTATCAATCCTTATGAAAGTTGGTCGCTCTATTGTGCTTCAAAAGCAGGTGTAGATATGATGACAAAAGTAATTTCAAAAGAACAAAAACATGCTGAAAACGGTGTTAAAATTGTTTCCATTTATCCTGGAATAGTAGATACCGATATGCAATCAAAAGCTAGAAATACACCAAAAGAAAATTTTAAATCCGTACAACGTTTTATAGATTTTTATAAAAATGGCGAATTAAGTTCACCAAAAGAAGTGGCTAAAAAAATATATAAATTAGATAAAAAAGGAAAGTTAACTAACGGACTTATTTTAGATATTAGAACTGTTTAATAATTATTTTGAATATTATTCGCGGTAATAATAAAGAATAATCACCAAAAATAATAACGGTTTTTTTTACTTAATTAATAGGTATTACCTGAAAATTGAAGATTGCAATTTTTGGAATGAGATTCCCAGCCAAACTGAGGATGACAATTTGTTTCATTATGTCGAAAATGGCGTTTTATTATGTTTCGTCATGCTGAACCTGCCTGTCCGGCAGGCAGGCTTGTTTCAGTAGCTGTCTCTTTTCAAAAGATTCCTAGTCAAGCTAAAAATGACGTTGTATTTCGTCATTGCGAAACTTAAAAAAGTTGAAGCAATCTGTTAATGTAGAAGAAGATTCCGCATCAACACTTCAACTACGGCTCAGTGACCTGCTGATAATAACATCCTGATAGTCATTCGAGTGGAACGCAGTGGAAGGAAGCAATCTGTTTGTTGAGATGACAGACTGCCACGTCGTGAAATACTCCTCGCAGTGACGGACGAGATAAAGTGACAGATTACTTCGTCATTATCACTCCTCGTAATGACGTGTGGTTATAGAATGAAGAATTAACTCAACCAATTTTTATGATATTGTAGTTGGTTATGCCGAATTTATTTTAGTATCTGTTGTTTTTGAATAGGTTACATTCAGTTTACTGTTAGGGATATTTAACTAATAAAAAAAGCAGCCAATTGGCTGCTTTTTTTATTATAATTTTTTAGCATTTTTAACTTTTTGCTTCATTAAAGCTAAATCAATAACCTCTTTCATTTCAGAAACATAGTGAAATTTCATTCCTTTTAAATAGGATGGCTTTATTTCTTCAATATCTTTTCTATTTTCAACACACAAAATAATTTCTTTAATATTTGCTCGTTTTGCAGCTAATATTTTTTCTTTAATTCCACCAACAGGTAATACTTTACCTCGCAAGGTAATTTCACCTGTCATAGCTAATTTAGATTTTACTTTACGCTGTGTAAATACTGATACTAAAGAAGTTAACATGGTAATACCTGCACTTGGTCCATCTTTTGGTGTTGCACCTTCTGGTACGTGGATATGTACTTTATAATCGTCTAACCACTTATTTTCTATTCCAAAATCACTAGCATTAGCTCTAATATATTCCATAGCAATGGTAGCAGATTCCTTCATTACTTTACCTAAATTACCCGTAATAGTTAATCCTTTACCTTTTGAAATAATAGATTCAATAAATAATATATCTCCACCTACTTGTGTCCAAGCCAAACCAGTAACTACACCAGCAACATCATTACTTTCATATTTATCTCGTTCTAAATGCGATGGACCTAATACTTTTTCAATAGTTTCAATAGAAATTTTAATTTGGTATTCTTCTTCCATAGCAATAGATTTTGCTGCATAACGCACCATTTTAGCCAATTGCTTTTCTAAACCACGAACTCCAGATTCACGCGTGTAAGCTTCCACAATTTTTTCTAATTGTTTTTTGCCTATTTGCAAATGTTTTGGAGTTAAGCCATGTTCTTTTAATTGTTTTGGCAATAAATGCCGTTTAGCAATTTCTACTTTTTCTTCAATGGTGTAACCTGAAACATTTATAATTTCCATTCTGTCACGCAATGCCCACGGAATTGTAGATAAACTATTTGCAGTAGCAATAAATAATACTTTAGATAAATCGTAATCCAACTCTAAATAATTATCATAAAAAGCAGTATTTTGCTCAGGATCAAGCACTTCTAACATTGCTGAAGAAGGATCTCCATTATGACTTGAAGATGCTAATTTATCGATTTCATCTAATACAAAAACTGGATTAGAAGTTCCTGCTTTTTTAATATCTTTTAAAATTCTACCTGGCATTGCTCCAATATATGTTTTTCTATGTCCACGGATTTCAGCTTCGTCACGTAAACCACCTAACGACATCCTAACATATTTTCTATCTAAAGATTCTGCAATAGATTTTCCTAAAGAAGTTTTACCAACACCTGGAGGTCCATACAAACAAATAATTGGAGATTTCATATCTCCTTTTAATTTTAAAACGGCTAAGTGTTCAATAATGCGTTCTTTCACTTTCTCTAATCCAAAATGATCTCTGTCAAGTATTTTTTGAGCTCGTTTTAAATCAAAATTATCTTTAGAATATTCTCCCCAAGGTAATTCTAATAACAAATCTAAATAATTTCGTTGTACGGAATATTCAGCCATTTGCGGATTCATCCGTTGCAAACGCCCCAATTCTTTATCAAAAGTTTCTTTCACTTCCTTATTCCATTTTTTAGACTTGGATTTTTCACGCATTTCTTCTAATTCTTCATCATAAGAAACACCACCTAATTCTTCTTGAATAGTTTTTAATTGTTGATGCAAATAATATTCACGTTGCTGTTGATCCATATCAGAACGCGTTTTAGAATGGATATCATTTTTCAATTCTAATTTCTGCAACTCAACATCCATTTTCTTCAAGGTAATTAAAGCTCTTTCCTTTAAATTATTAATTTGAAGTAACTCTTGTTTTTCAGCTACTTTCAAATTCATATTTGAAGAAACAAAATTGATTAAAAACGGACTACTTTCGATATTTTTAATAGCAAAAGTTGCTTCAGTTGGTAAATTAGGATTTTCTTTAATAATTTTCATAGCCATATCTTTAATAGATTCTACAATAGCTTCAAATTCAGGAGCTTTTTCATCGGATCTATCTTCTGAAAATGCTTTTGTAGTTGCTTGAAGATATGGCTTTTCTTGAACTACTTGATCAATTTCAAAACGCTTTTTACCTTGAATGATAACCGTAGTATTTCCATCAGGCATTTTAAGCATTCTTAAAATACGAGCAACAGTACCTACTTTATGAATATCATTTATGGTAGGATCTTCAATAGATTCATTTTTTTGAGCTACTACTCCAATTATCTTGTTTCCTTTATTTGCTTCTTTAATTAATTGAATAGATTTATCTCTACCTGCTGTAATTGGAATTACAACACCAGGAAATAAAACTGTGTTCCGTAAAGGTAATATGGGTAGAACATCTGGAACATCTTCTTTATTTATTTCTTCTTCATCTTCTGGCGTCATTAACGGAATTAAATCTGCATCTTCATCTAAAATATTTTGAAGTGACAATTTGTCTATATTTAAAAATTTTGATTTGCTCATACTATTATTTGGGTCATTTTGTCATTTATAGTTTTCATTATTTAAAAAACTAGATTACAAAATTAGTTTATATTTCTTACTATCAATTACTTACATTGATAATATTTTAATTAATCATTTATAAATTTCAATAGTTATGCCAAAAAAGTTTATAACAACAACATTTTTTTATGTATTTTCAGTATAAACTGTAACAATCAAATATTATCCATGTCTTTTGTATAGAATTTAATCATTGAATCTCGATAAACCACATACTAAACAACTTTTAATAAAGTGTAAAGCAGGAGATAAAAAAGCTCAATTTGCTATTTATAAGCAGTATTATAAAGTAATGTATAACTGTGCTTTAAGAATTGTGGTTGATAGCTTTGAAGCAGAAGATATTATGCAGGAAGCTTTTTTAGCAGCTTTTACAAAATTAAATTCTTATAGTGGTGAAGTAACCTTTGGTGCTTGGCTAAAGCGAATAGTAATAAATAAATGTTTAAGTAGTTTGAAAAAATTTGAAAAAATGGAAAAAGTTACCCTTGATAAAGTCCCTTTTGAAAGTTTTATTGATGAGGAAATTGATATTACCAATGTGGATGTAACCTATATTTTGAAACAAATAAAAAATCTTAAAACTAATTATAGAATTGCAATAACTTTAAATTTAATTGAAGGATATGATTGTGAAGAAATGGCTAAAATAATGAATATAAGTTATGGAAATAGTAGAACCATGATTTCTAGAGCAAAAAATAAATTAAGAGAATTATTAACACCTATTTATGAAAGATAATTTAGAAAATATATTCAAAAAGTTTGAAAATCAATTTGATTTAGAAGAACCTACTATTGAGCATTTTAATCGATTTGAAGCAAAACTTAATAAACCTAAGAAAAAGAACTATTTTAGATTGTTTAAAATTACAGGAATACTATCTATGGCAGCCTCTATACTTTTATTTTTTGGAATTTGGATAGGTTCAAATCAGAACAATTCAGGAGCAAAGTTATCGAGTGTATCTCCTAAAATGACTGAAACTGAAAATTACTTTATAACCACCATCAAAAACGAAATTCAACTTGTTGAAAAAGAAAAAAATAGTAGTAATCAACAATTAATAACTGATTCATTTAATCAATTAAAAAAATTAGAAAAAAATTATAAACTACTAGCAATTGACCTAAAAGAAAACAAATCGGATCCAAGAATTATCTATGCAATGATTGCAAATTATCAACAACGAATTATAGTTTTGCAAAGCTTAATTCAACAATTAAATGATATAAAACAATTAAAAACTCAAACTCATGAAAAATATGTTTAAACTCTTATTTATACTTTTTCTACTTCCATTAACTATTGCTGCTAACGGAAAAGAAGGAAAGTACACAAAAAACAAAATTATTAACAAGGAATTTAAAGTTGATAAAAATGCGACTTTAAAAGTTGATAATAAGTATGGGAATATTGAAGTAGTTACTTGGAACGAAAATAAAATTGTTATTAAAGTTACCATCACTACTTCAGGAAATGATGAAGAAAAGGTTCAAAAAAAATTAGATCAAATTAATGTGGAATTTAGTAATTCAGATTCAAAAGTTTCTGCAAAAACAATTATAGACAGAAACTCATCATGGAAACTATGGAGAAACAATAATAATGTAAATATGCAAATTAATTACTTAATTAAAATGCCCGTTACCAATAATGTAGTTTTAACTAACAACTATGGTTCAATTAATTTGGATAAATTAGAAGGAGTTTCTACAATTAATTGTGATTATGGTAGTATAAACATTGGTGAGTTAAGGAATTCTGACAATACCATAAATATTGATTATACTAACAATTCTTTTATAGATTTTATGAAAGATGGTAAAATTAATGCTGATTATTCAACACTATCTGTTAATCGTTCAGGAAGAACAACATTAAATGCAGATTACTCTCATATTACCTTTGGTCAAGTTATAGACTTAAAATACAATTGTGATTATGGAAGTTTAAAAATTGGAGATTCAGGGAATATTACAGGAGTTTGTGATTATATGCATACAACAATTGGAAAATTAAGAGGTAGAGGAGATTTTAATATTGAATATGGCTCATTAAAAATTAAAGAAATTCAAAATCAGTTTAAATCCCTCAAAGTAGTTTCATCTTATACACACTTAAAATTTGGAATTGCCCCTAACACATCATTTAATATATCGGCACATTTAAGTTATAGCGGATTAAAATATAATAATGATAAATTTAATTTTACAAAACAAGAAAACAATTTCTCTCAAAAAAAATATGAAGGATATTATAATGAAGATAATTCCGGAAAAATAATTACAATTAAATCAAGTTATGGAAGTGTAACTTTTTTATAAATGAATAGATAAAAGATAAAAAGAAGCTATCCGAAAATTAAAATTTCGTCAACCTGAACTCGTTTCAGGTTCTTATAACAACTGGTAGTCAGCAAGATGAGATTCTGAATTAAATTCAGAATGACAATTTTCAAGTCTTTTTAGATAGCCTCTTTTTTATTAATAATTTCTGTATTTTTCAGTTATTTCGAATACATGTTTTAGTATTCTTTCTTCCTTTTTATCAAATACTAAGTTTTTTCTTTTGTAAACTAATTTAGCAGTTTCTGATGCTTTATTTAATTGATACGTTGTAAATCCAGCAGCTCCTCCCCAACTAAATGAAGGAATAAAATTTCTCGGAAAATTACTTCCATAAATATTAGTGCTAACACCTATAATCGTACCAGTATTAAACATAGTATTTATAGCACATTTAGAATGATCGCCCATAATTAATCCGCAAAATTGCAATCCAGTTTTAGCAAAACTATCTGTTTCATAACTCCATAAACGAACTTCACTATAATTATTTTTTAAGTTTGAATTGTTAGAATCTGCACCAATATTACACCATTCGCCAAGTACAGAATTTCCTAAAAAGCCGTCATGCCCTTTATTGGAATAACCAGATAAAATTGAGTTATTAACTTCACCTCCCACTTTACAAAATGGTCCAATGGTAGTTCCTCCATATATTTTTGCACCCATTTTTACCACAGAATTATTACACATAGCAAAAGGTCCACGAATTAAGCTACCTTCCATAATATTTGTATTTTCACCTATATAAATAGGCCCGTCAATAGCATTTAATACACAAAAATTTAGGTTTGCTCCTTCTTCAATAAAAATATTTTCAGAGTTTAAGGTTTGTATGTTTTCTGGTATAGGTTGTGATTTTCTATTTTTTGTAAGCAATTCAAAATCTGCCTGTATAGCTTTATCATTATAAGAAAATAAATCCCAAGTATTTTTTATTTGAATGATTTCATCTTCAAATTCTATTTGGTAAAAATTATTAAAATCAATAGTTTCTTGAGACTCTTTACTATAAAAAGCAATAACCTCATCATTTTTAAAAATGGCTTGATTTTCTTTTAAATTTTTAATGGTATTTATCAAATTAGCAGTTGGCAAAAACGAAGCGTTAATCATTACATTTTCATCCATTTCAACCATTGGATATTTTTCTTCTAAATATTCTTCAGTTACCGTGGTTGTAGTAGTTTCTAACTGCTTCTCCCATTTTTCACGAATGGTTAAAATACCAATTCTTAAATCTGCAACAGGTTTTGTGTAAGTTAATGGTAATAATGCATTACGTACTGCTCCATCAAATAAAATATAATTCATAAATTTTATTTATTTTTACAAATGTACAGTAAGTTTTTTCTTTGTCAAATGAAATTGAAAGATGATACTTATATAATTTTGTTTTTTCTAAAATAAGTATCTAAGGCATCTGCGGTATCTAAACAAGCCGCTACTTTAGGTATTTCTGAACAGTAACGTGAATCAATAATATGATTTCTGCAACTAATTTCGCTTAAATCTACCTCTTTAAATTTCTCATTAAAAGCAACGCACTTGTCAAATAAAGTAGCTATAGTTTCATCCTGTGAAATTTCAATATGGTTTTTAGTTAAATAACCTTTTAAATAGTTTTCTATAGCAATTTGTGATTTTTTACAAACAGAATAACTAACCATATCTTCTTTTGGCTTAAACATTTCTTCTTTAGCTTCTTGAAGTTTTTTCTCAGCTTCATCTAAAAATGCTTTTGATCTAGATTTCATAATGCTAATATTTCTAATTAATATTCTAAAAAAATAAAGTGCTGAACAACAATGTTGTTCAGCACTTTTATCAAATAAAATTATAAATTTTTATAAAGTTCTAAACGTTCCCATTGTGTTTCAACATTCTCTTGAGCTTCATCTAATAATTTTTTTGCATTTTCTGGGTTATCTTTAACAACCCTTGTAAAACGAGATTCGCTATACATGAAATCGCTTAAAGGAGCAGAAGGTTGTTTAGAATCTAATCTAAATTTCTTTCCTTTTACTTCCATTGGATTGAATCTAAATAATGGCCAGTAACCAGTTTCAACAGCTTTTGCTTGATGATCTGCTGAATATCTTAAATCATATCCGTGGTCAACACAAGGCGAATATGCAATAATTATTGAAGTTCCTGGATAAGCTTCTGCTTCTTGAATTGCTTTTAAAGTTTGATTATCTTTAGCTCCAATTGCTATTTGAGCTACATACACATTACCATAAGATACTGCTTGCAAGCTTAAACTTTTTTTAGGTGTTGTTTTACCTCCAATTGAAAATTTAGCACTTGCCCCCATTTGAGTCGCTTTTGATGCTTGACCACCGGTGTTAGAATATATTTCAGTATCCATAACTAAAATATTTACATTTTCACCAGATGCCAATACATGGTCTAATCCACCAAATCCTATATCATAAGCCCAGCCATCTCCACCAAATATCCAAACTGATTTTTTACGCAAGTATTCAGAAAGGTCTCTTAGGTTTTTAGCATCTTTAGTATCAATAGTATCTAAAATACTGTTTAATTTTTCAATTTGATTTAGTTTTAACTCTTTTTGAGTTTCATCTTCTTCAATATTGCCAATAATTTCATTAACTAACGTACTTCCAATTTGATCTTCTAAAGATTTTAATAAATCAAAAACAATATCTTGTTTTTTAGTTAATGCTAAACGCATTCCTAATCCGTATTCTGCATTATCTTCAAATAATGAATTTGCCCAAGCTGGTCCACGTCCTGCACTATTTTTAGTATATGGTGTTGTTGGTAAGTTTCCTCCATAAATAGATGAACAACCAGTTGCATTAGCAATCATTATACTATCACCATATAATTGTGTAACTAATTTTATATAAGGTGTTTCTCCACAACCAGGACAAGCTCCTGAAAATTCAAATAATGGTTCTAAGAATTGTGATCCTTTTATGGTAGAAATTTTTAATTCTTTTCTATCATAGTTAGGTAAATCAATAAAGTAATCCCAGTTTTTATTTTCTTCTTTATCAACGTCTATTTTTCTAGACATATTAATTGCAAATACGCCTTCAACTTCTTTGCTTTCAGCAGGACAAACTTCAACACATAAATCGCATCCTGTACAATCTTCTGGAGAAACTTGTAACACATAGCTTTCTGTTTCACTATTAAATGGTCTTCCTTTAGCTGGAACATGTTTTAATCCAGCAGGTGCATCTGATATCAATTCATTGGATACCACTTTTGCTCTAATAGCAGCATGTGGACAAATACTAACACATTTATTACATTGTGTACATAAATTAGCATCATCCCAAGTAGGAATATAGTCTGCAATACCTCGTTTTTCAAATTTTGTGCTTCCTGTTGGGAATGTTCCATCAGGAGTAAATGCACTAACTGGCAACGTATCGCCTTTACCTGCTAAAATAGTTCCTAAAATTTCTTTAATAAATTCATCGGCACCTTCACGCATCATTGGTTGTAAACCATCAGTATTTGTAGTGTGACGAGGGTATTCAACTTTTTCTAAGTTTTCTAATGATTTATCAACGGCATTAAAGTTCATCTTAACCACTTTTTCTCCTTTATGAGAATAAGATTTAACAATGGCAGCTTTAATTTTTTTGATAGCTTCATCTTTAGGTAATACTCCTGATATGGCAAAGAAACAAGTTTGTAAAACGGTATTTGTACGTTTTCCTAGGTTTACTTCATGAGCAACTCTTGTAGCATCAACTACATAAAATTCAATATTATTATCAATTATTCTTTGTTGAAGAATGCTTGGAAGTTCTGTCCAAACTTTATATTTTGAATAAGGTGAATTAAGTAAGAAAGTACCTCCTTCTTTAATGTTCTCTAAAACATCATATTTTTGTATAAAGTTAAATTGATGAACCGCAATAAAATTAGCTTTATCTACTAAATAAGAAGCAGTAATTGGATCTGGACCAAATCGTAAATGTGAAATAGTTTGAGCTCCTGCTTTTTTAGAGTCATATACAAAATATCCTTGTACATAATTATCAGTAGTTTCACCAATAATTTTAATAGAGTTTTTGTTTGCTCCAACAGTACCATCTGAACCTAAACCATAAAACATACAATTTACTGTATTTTTAGTTGTTTTAAAATTAGGATTGTAAGTTAAACTTGTATGAGTTACATCATCATTAATACCAATAGTGAAGTGATTTTTAGGTGAATTCTTAATTAATTCATCATAAATACCTTTAACCATTGCTGGTGTAAATTCTTTAGAAGATAAACCGTAACGACCACCAACAATTGTTGGTAAAGTATCTCCCATTTCAACAAATGCATTTACAATATCTAAATATAAAGGTTCTCCTATACTTCCTGGTTCTTTAGTTCTGTCTAAAACAGCTATTTTTTTAACTGTTTTAGGTAATTCTTTAATGAAGTGATAAATTGAGAATGGACGATATAAACGTACATATAATGCTCCTACTTTTTCACCATTGGCAACCATAGCTTCAACAGCTTCACCAACTGCACCTTCACCTGAGCCCATAATAATAATTACACGTTCAGCTTCTGGGTGTCCTACATAATTAAATAAGTCATATCTTCTACCTGTTTGTTTATAAAATTCATCCATAGTTTCTTGAACTATTTCAGGAACTTTTTGATAATAAATATTAGAAGCTTCACTTGCTTGAAAAAATACATCAGGGTTTTGTGATGAACCTCTAAGCACTGGATTATCAGGATCTAATGCACGTTTTCTATGTTCCAAAACTTCTTTTTCTGGCATCATAGCTTTTATTACTTCATCTGGAATTGCATCCATTTTAGTAATTTCATGTGAAGTTCTAAAACCATCAAAAATATTTAAAAATGGTATTCTGGTTTTAAAAGTCGCTACTTGAGATATTAATGCAAAATCTTGTGCCTCTTGACCAGAACCACCGAATAACATTGCAAAACCAGTTGCTCTTGTTGCCATTACATCAGAATGGTCTCCAAAAATAGATAATGCGTGTGTTGCAATAGTACGTGCAGCTACATGAATTACGGTTGGCAATAATTCACCAGCCATTTTATACATATTTGGAATCATTAATAACAAACCTTGAGAAGCTGTAAATGTTGTAGTTACAGCACCACCTTGCAGTGAACCATGAACAGCTCCAGAAGCTCCACCTTCACTCTGCATTTCAATAATTCTAGGTATATTACCCCAAATGTTTTTTAATCCTTCCGCACTATACACTTCTGCGTGTTCTCCCATTGGAGATGCAGGTGTAATTGGATAAATTGCACAAACTTCATTTGTTTTATGTGCAACCTTTGCTACTGCTTCATTAGCATCACAAATTAATTTAGAAATCTCTTCTTTCATTTTTACTTTATTTTAATAATTTTTTTGAATTAAACAGTATTAAATTTAATTTTCAAATTATATAGTTTTCTTATGAATTTTTGCTCTGTAAAATTAGACTAACCCATAAGGACTTACAATGATATATGTCAGCAAAATTTTGTTAATTGTTATTTAGAATAGATAAAAATAGAGTGTTTAATTTGCTTATTTTTAGCTAATTACACTAAAGTGAAATTTAAAAATATTGAATACTGTAACAATAAAGACAAATAAACCTAGGCGTATTTGGTTTATTTTTTTAAACTTTTTTATTACAAATATGATAAATGTTAGGTTTTAAAAAAATGAAGAAAACATTATTTTTACCTATTACTTAGTCAAATACATTTTTCTTCGAGAATACAATTCGTAAAATTGATCATCTTTTAAATTCTCAATAAATAAAATACTTTCTCCTGTAGATTTCATTTCAGGACCTAAACGTTTATCTACATTAGGAAATTTATTAAAAGAAAAAACTGGTTGCTTAATTGCAAAACCATCAAGTTTAGGCTTAAAGTCAAAATCTTTCAATTTATTTTTACCCAACATTATTTTAGTTGCATAATTTACATAAGGTTCTTTATATGCTTTTGAAATAAATGGAACTGTACGTGAAGCTCTTGGATTAGCTTCAATAATATAAACAACATCATCCTTTATGGCAAACTGAATATTAATTAACCCTACAGTTCTTAAAGCCAATGCTATTTTTTGGGTATGATCTTTAATTTGTTGCATTACAAATTCACCCAAATTAAATGGTGGTAAAGTTGCATTGGAATCTCCTGAATGAACTCCACAAGGCTCAATATGTTCCATTATTCCAATAATATAAACATCTTTTCCATCACATATTGCATCTGCTTCTGCCTCAATAGCCCCATCTAAATAATGATCTAACAACAGTACATTATTCGGAATTTTATGTAGAATATCCACTACATGTTTTTCCAATTCCTCTTTATTTATAACAATTTTCATTCCTTGACCTCCTAATACATAAGAAGGACGAACCAAAATAGGAAAATCTAAATCATCTGCAATGGCTATAGCTTCATCTGCAGTTGAAGCCAAAGCAAATTTTGGAAATGGAATATTTAAATCAACTAGCAATTCAGAAAATCGACCTCTATCTTCGGCTAAATCTAGTGCTTCAAAACTTGTTCCAATTATTTTTATACCGTGTTTTTCTAGTTTTTCAGCGAGTTTCAAGGCTGTTTGTCCACCAAGCTGAACGATAACGCCTTCTGGTTTTTCATGGCGAATAATATCATAAATATGTTCCCAAAATACAGGTTCAAAATATAATTTATCTGCAATATCAAAATCTGTAGAAACGGTTTCAGGATTACAATTTATCATAATAGTTTCATAACCAGATTCTTTAGCCGCTAAAACGCCATGAACACAACAATAATCAAACTCAATTCCTTGCCCAATTCTATTTGGACCAGAACCTAAAACAACAATCTTTTTTTTGTTTGAAACTACACTTTCGTTATCGGCAAAACTACCTTTAGAAGTTATCATTTTATTTTCGAATGTAGAGTAATAATATGGTGTTTGTGCATCAAATTCTGCTGCACAAGTATCTACTAATTTATAAACTCTATGTACACCAAGTGCTTCTCTTTTTTTGTGAACTTCACTTTCCAAACAGCCCAACATGTGGGCAATTTGCCTATCTGCAAAACCTTTTTGTTTGGCTTCTAATAATAAATTATAACTTAAAGTATCTAATTTAAAAGAGGAAATCTCCTTTTCTAAAGTGTATAATTCTTCATATTGTTTTAAAAACCACATATCAATCTTAGTGATTTCGTGAATGGTACTTAACGAAATTCCCATTTGCACAGCATCATAAAGTACAAAAACACGATCCCAACTTGGATATTTTAATTTTTCAATAATTACATCATACTTCCGTTCACCTTTTCCATCAGCTCCTAATCCGTTTCGTTTTATTTCTAGGGATTGTGTAGCTTTATGTAACGCCTCTTGAAACGAACGACCAATTCCCATTACTTCACCTACAGACTTCATTTGTAAACCTAAGGTTCTTTCAGAGCCTTCAAACTTATCAAAGTTCCAACGAGGAATTTTTACAATTACATAATCTAAAGTCGGTTCAAATAACGCTGAAGTAGTTTTAGTAATTTGATTGTTTAATTCATCTAAATGATAACCAATAGCCAATTTTGTAGCAATTTTAGCTATAGGATATCCCGTAGCTTTTGAAGCTAAAGCAGAGGAACGTGACACCCTTGGATTAATTTCAATAGCAATTATATCTTCATTTTTATCAGGACTTACGGCAAATTGCACATTACAACCACCCGCAAAATCACCAATAGAACGCATCATATGGATTGCCATATCACGCATTTTTTGAAAAGTAGTATCACTTAAAGTCATAGCTGGTGCAACGGTAATTGAATCACCTGTATGAATTCCCATTGGATCCATATTTTCAATAGTACAAATAATTACCACATTATCATTTTTATCTCGTAATAACTCTAATTCATATTCTTTCCAACCTAATAATGCTTTATCTATAATTACTTCATGTATTGGTGATGCTTCTAAACCTCTACGCAATAAATTATTTAAATCTTCTTTTTTATAAACAATGGAAGCTCCAAAACCACCCAAAGTAAATGATGGTCTAATTACCAACGGAAATCCGAATTCCTGAGCAATTTCTTTTCCTTCTAAAAAAGAAGCTGCCGTTGCAGAAGGAGCTTGACCTATACCTATATCAATCATTAATTTTCTGAACTGTTCTCTATCTTCCGTAATATTAATTGCGTCAATATCTACACCAATTAAATTGATATTAAAATCATCCCAAATACCTTTATCTTGAGCTTCAATACATAAATTTAAAGCAGTTTGACCACCCATAGTTGGTAATACTGCATCAATATTTGGGTGTAATTTTAAAATTTCAATAATTGATTTGGTAGTCAACGGTTTTAAATACACATAATCTGCCAAAGAAGGATCAGTCATTATGGTTGCCGGATTAGAGTTAATCAAAACAACCTCTATTCCTTCTTCTTTTAAAGATCTAATTGCTTGAGAACCTGAGTAATCAAATTCACAAGCCTGCCCAATAATTATTGGTCCTGAACCTATAATTAAAACCGATTTTATGTTATTATTTTTTGGCATTTTGATGATAGATTATGTACTGGTAAATATCTATAAATTATATTTTTTTTAATAAAATAGTTTTCAAAACTTATTAAAAGGATAAAAAAAAAGGTGTTACTAATAAAAGTAACACCCTGATATACAAAACTATTGTTTCATTATTTCTTTGGTCTCGGATCAGAAGATACACTTAATCTTTTTCTACCTTTAGCTCTTCTTCTTGCCAACACTTTTCTACCTGCAACACTTGCCATACGTTCTCTGAACCCGTGTTTATTTCTTTTTTTTCTTTTTGATGGTTGATAAGTCCTTTTCATTTCTTATATCTTTAAATCGTGTATCTTTAGTTAAATTCCGTCTTTCAAACGCTCTCTGAAAGCGTGGGCAAATATACAATTACTTTTGTGTTTGACAAATAGATTTTAAAAAAAAATAAAAAAAAGATTCAAACTTTAAAAATGAAAAAATTAGTACTTTTATTTCAACTAAAATTTTAAATTCATGTATAAAAATCCAATGCTTAAAGATAATAGTTTAAAAGATTATGTAATTGTGGTTACCGGTGGTGGTAGTGGATTAGGAAAAGCAATGACTACTTATTTTTTGGAACTAGGTGCAAAAGTTGTTATTACTTCAAGAAATATTGAAAAATTAATAGCTACTAAAAAAGAATTAGAAGAAGAAACTGGTGGAATTGTTTTGCCCGTACAATGTGATGTTAGAAATTATGATGAAGTTGAAAATGTACTAGCAGAAACCCTAAAAACTTTTGGTAAAGTTGATGGACTTTTAAATAATGCCGCCGGAAATTTTATAAGTCCAACAGAACGATTATCTGCTAATGCGTTTGATACAGTAATTGATATTGTTTTAAAAGGAAGTAAAAATTGCACCTTAGCTTTTGGAAAACACTGGATTAAAATTAAACAACCAAAAGCTACTATTTTAAATATTGTAACAACGTATGCTTGGACTGGCTCTGCGTATGTTGTGCCTTCAGCAACGGCAAAGGCGGGCGTTTTAGCAATGACACGCTCTTTGGCTGTGGAATGGGCAAAATATGGCATTCGTTCAAATGCAATTGCACCAGGACCATTTCCTACCAAAGGAGCTTGGGATAGATTATTACCTGGAAACTTAAAAGAAAAGTTTGATATGAAAAAGAAAGTTCCTGTTGGCAGAGTTGGTGTTCATCAAGAATTGGCAAATTTAGCTGCTTATTTAATGAGTGATTTTTCGGCTTATGTTAACGGAGAAGTAATTACCATTGATGGTGGAGAATGGCTAAAAGGTGCTGGGGAATTTAACATGCTTGAAGATATTTCTGAAGAAATGTGGGATATGTTAGAAGCTATGATACGAAATAAAAAGAAAAAATAATTTAATTACTCACCTAAATAATTAGAAACCTTCAAAATTTAAAAATTTTGAAGGTTTCTCTTTTGCTAACTAAAATAGAGTTAGTACTTTTGCCCAAACCTAATAACAATGAAAAACACTAAATACGTTTTTGTAACAGGAGGCGTAACATCCTCTCTTGGAAAAGGTATAATTGCTGCATCCTTGGCAAAATTATTACAAGAACGAGGTTATTCTGTAACTATTCAAAAATTAGATCCATACATTAATATTGATCCAGGAACTTTAAATCCTTATGAACATGGGGAATGCTATGTTACTGATGATGGTGCTGAAACTGATTTAGACTTAGGTCATTATGAACGGTTTTTAAATATTCCCACTTCACAAGCTAATAATGTTACCACAGGAAGAATTTATCAATCTGTAATTGATAAAGAACGTAAAGGTGAATTTTTAGGAAAAACAGTTCAAGTAATTCCTCATATTACTGATGAAATAAAACGTCGTATTCAAATTTTAGGGAAAACTGGAAAATTTGACATTATAATTACTGAAATTGGAGGAACTGTTGGCGATATAGAATCTTTACCTTATGTAGAATCTGTTCGTCAATTATTATGGGAATTAGGAGATGAAAATGCTATGGTAATTCATTTAACATTAATTCCATATTTAGCTGCTGCAGGCGAATTAAAAACAAAACCAACCCAACACTCCGTTAAAATGTTAATGCAGAGTGGTGTAATGCCAAATATTTTAGTTTGCAGAACAGAACATAAAATTTCAGATACTATTAAACAAAAATTAGCATTATTTTGCAACGTTAAAAAAGAGAATGTTATTGAATCTATTGATGCAGAAACTATTTATGATGTCCCAAATTTAATGCTTGCTGAAGGTTTAGATACTGCAGTATTAAAAAAATTGAAATTAGCACATAAAAAACAACCAGCATTAAAATCATGGAATCAGTTTTTAACTAATTTTAAAAATCCAAAACACACTATTGAAATTGGATTAGTTGGTAAGTATGTAGAATTACACGACGCATACAAATCTATTTCAGAGGCATTTATACATGCAGGTGCAAAAAACAAAGTAAGTGTTAATATTCATTGGATTCATTCTGAAGATTTAACCGTAAAAAATATTCCTGAAAAATTAAAAAACTTAAATGGCATATTAGTAGCTCCGGGCTTTGGAAATCGTGGTATTGAAGGTAAAATTGAAGCTGTTAAATATGCTCGTGAAAATAACATCCCTTTTTTCGGAATTTGTTTAGGAATGCAAATGGCAGTTATAGAATTTGCCAGAAATGTTTTAGAATTAAAAGATGCCAATTCAACCGAGATGAATCCTAATACAAAATCTCCTGTAATAGCTATTATGGAAGAACAAAAAAACATAACTAATTACGGTGGCACTATGCGTTTAGGAGCTTGGGATTGTAAATTATCAGAGAACAGTAAAGTTGCGAAAATCTATAAAACTAAAAATATAAGTGAACGCCATAGACATCGATATGAATTTAATAATATTTATTTAAACGATTTTGAAAAAGCTGGGATGATTGCCACAGGAAAAAACTTAAAAACCAATTTGGTTGAAGTAATTGAAATTCCTTCACATCCTTGGTTTGTTGGAGTTCAGTATCATCCAGAGTATAAAAGTACCGTTCTAAACCCGCATCCATTGTTTGTTGATTTTGTAAAAGCTGGTTTAAAACACTATTTGAACAAATAAGAACTTATTAATTAACTCATAATATTAACTAAACATCTCATTGATTTTAGTACTTTTGTCGAACTTTTTAAATAATTTTCAGAAAGGAAGTGACAAATTGACATTTTAAATATATCATGGAAGAAAAAAAATTTGATTTAAATTCGATAATAGGATTTGCTTTAATTGGTGCCATTATGCTATGGTGGATGTATAGCAACCAACCTACACCCGAAGAGTTAAAAGCCAAAGCTGAAACAGAACAGGTTCAAAAAGATTCTATAGCTGAACAACATAAAACTAAAGAAATAACAACCGTAACAGAAGTTGCAAACGATTCTCTTTCTTTAAAAGATGCACAAAATGCGTTAGGTAACTTTGCATATTCTGCTTCTTTGCCATCTGCAACAAATGCTGAAACTGTTATAGAAAATAAAGTTTTAAAATTAGTTATCGCAAATAAAGGTGGTTATATTAAAGAAGCACTTATTAAAAAATATGTAACCTATGATTCTTTACCACTATATTTAGTCAAAAATAAAAATGCTTCATTTAATATAAATTTTGGAACTTCAGATAACCGAATTTTAAATACCAAAGATTTATATTTTCAACCAACCTTAACTACAGATGGTGAAAATCAGGTGCTTTCTATGAAGTTGAAAGTATCGGAAAATAAATATTTGGAATATAGATATGAAATTAAACCAGGCAAGTATATGGTTGATTTTTCTATTCATTCTCAAGGATTAAATTCCTCATTAAATACTACAGCTCCAATAACTTTAGATTGGTATTTAAAAGGATATAGACATGAAAAAAGTATAAAATACGAAGATCAACATACCGAATTATATTATGAAAAAGATGATGATAAAATTGAATCTTTATCAATAGGTAGAGATGATGATGCTACAGTAAATGATGTAAATTGGGTAGCTTTTAAACAGCAGTTTTTCTCTTCCATTTTAATATCTAAAGAAGGATTTAACAACGCAAAACTTTCATCAAAAAATCTTATGAAAGACGAAGCAAAAGATACCGTATTCACTAAATCTTTTAATTTAAAAACGCCACTTGTATTAACAAATGGAGAATTAAATTACAATATGAAATGGTATATCGGTCCAACCGATTATAAAATTCTTTCTAAATACAAAAGAAATATTAAAGAGATTGTAAATTTAGGTTGGGGAATTTTCGGCTATATAAACCGATTAATTTTTGTCCCGGTCTTTGGCTTTTTAGAAGGTTTTATTGGTAGCTACGGACTTATTATTATTTTAATGACTATAATAGTACGGATTTTTATGTCGCCGTTAGTATATAAATCCTATTTATCTAGTGCTAAAATGAAGGTGTTAAAACCTGAAATGGATGAATTAAATAAAAAATATCCTGGAAAACCAAATGCAATGAAACGCCAACAAGAAACTATGGCTTTACAACGTAAAGCTGGTGTTAGTCCATTGGCAGGTTGTATTCCAGCATTGTTACAAATGCCTGTTTTCTTTGCTTTATTTAGATTTTTTCCATCTAATTTTGATTTGCGTCAAAAAAGTTTTTTATGGGCGACAGATTTATCTGCTTATGATTCCGTTTACCAATTACCATTTAAAATTCCGTTATATGGAGATCATATTAGTTTATTTCCAATACTAGCCTCTATTGCCATTTTCTTTTATATGAGAATGAGTCAAAGTCAACAAATGAATATGCAAGCACCTGCACAAGAAGGAATGCCTGATATGCAAAAAATGATGAAAATGATGATGTATTTTTCACCATTAATGATGTTGGTTTTCTTTAATATGTATGCAAGTAGTTTAAGTTTGTATTATTTTGTGTCAAATTTACTTACAGTATCAATTATGTTAATTATTAAAAATTACATTATTGATGAAGATAAAATTCATGCTCAAATTCAAGAAAATAAAAAGAAACCTAAAAAAGAAGGCAAG
Organism: Lutibacter sp.; assembly: GCF_021647475.1. Classification (GTDB taxonomy): domain Bacteria; phylum Bacteroidota; class Bacteroidia; order Flavobacteriales; family Flavobacteriaceae; genus Lutibacter. The sequence goes on along the minus strand of NZ_JAKIUR010000009.1, from coordinate 40,030 downwards.
TTTAGACAACGTTTAAATCAGGCAATGAAGCAAGCACAAGATCAACAAACTAAGCAAAAGAAGAAATAAAATAGTAGTATTAATAACCCGTTGTGCATTATGATAAAATTTCGTCAATTCGAGTGAATTTTAATCCTGATAAGGAGGAAAATTAGTATCGAGAATAGAAATTTTATCATAATACACAACGGACCTAATTATAAATTTTATATAGATTTTAATCAAGTTAATTTTAAAATTACAGAAGATGATATTACTACTTATATAAAATTTATAGATGCTAACTTAGTAAGTTTAGGATCAAGACTTAGTGCAGTTGTTACCAACACTCCAAACCAGGTTGTTTCTACAACCATGTATAAAATGCTTCAAAAAAACAGATCTCAAATTGTTGAAATATTCTCTACTAAAGAAAATGCATTAAATTGGCTGGGGCTTGAAATTGAATTATTAAATCATATTGATTTTTAATAAAATTATACATCAAAAAATTATTAAGTCCTTCCCTATTTATCGCTTTAAAAAGCATCGTTTAATAATTATTCTTTATGCATAAATGTAAAAACTAAATTACTATTCACATAAATACAGTTTATTTACAGTTTTAAAATCCTTCATTTTGAATTGCTACAATTTTTATAATAGTTTTATACTTCTGTTAGAGAAGTAAAGAACAAAAAATCATGTAATTTTGTATTGTTTTATTAAACTTTAGTTTATTTAGATTCTGATTGTCCGTAATCTTACATAACGTCCGTCGCCCTGAATCTGCCAGCAGCAGGCGGGCTTATCTCAGTGTCATATTCAATAAAACATTGATTATCAGACGAAAATGAGATGCTGAAACGAGTTCAGCATGACGGTGTTTTTTATTATTACTAATTATGGACACACAATTTAGATATTAACAAAAGTTATAAATTACTTCTATTAGATGAATAGCACAAAAAAAGATAAAAATAAACTAGGATTAGTAACTTTAACAGCATTAGGAATTGTATTTGGAGATATTGGAACAAGCCCTTTATATGCAGTTAGAGAGTGTTTTTATGGAGATTTTAGCGTCCCTATTTCTAATGATAATATTTTTGGAGTTATTTCTTTAATCTTTTACGCTTTAATTATTGTTATAAGTTTAAAATATTTAACTCTTGTGTTTAGAGCTGATAATGAAGGTGAAGGTGGCATTTTGGCTCTTATGTATTTAGTACTTCCTAAAAAAAATAAAAAACTAAAGATTGTAATAATAACATTTATGGGCTTATTTGGAGCAACATTATTATATGGTGATGGTATGATAACTCCCGCTATTTCTGTGTTAAGTGCAATTGAAGGAGTAAATGTAGCCACAAGTAATTTTCAATCTTATGTTATTCCCATTACCATTGCTATCCTGTTTGGCTTGTTCTTTTTTCAAAAATTTGGAACTAAAAAAGTTGGGTTTATCTTTGGCCCTCTAATTTTAATATGGTTTGTAATTATTGCCATACTTGGGTTAAATGCTATTATAAACTACCCAGTAATTTTAAAAGCTGCTAATCCTTATTGGGCCTATAAATTTTTCACAATCCATCATTGGCATGGTATTTTTATATTAGGTGCTATTTTTTTAGTAGTTACTGGAGGTGAAGCATTATATGCTGATATTGGACACTTTGGAAGAAAACCTATTAAATTAGCGTGGTTTTTTATTGTATTTCCTTCTTTAATTTTGAATTATTTTGGACAAGGAGCTTTATTACTTAAAAACCCTTCTTTAGTTGCAAATCCATTTTATCACTTGGCTCCAACTTGGGCTATATATCCTCTAGTTTTTATGGCAACTATTGCAACAGTAATTGCATCACAAGCCGTAATTTCAGGAGCTTTTAGTTTAACCTTTCAAGCATTGCAATTAGGCTATTTTCCTAGAGTAAAAATTACTCATACTTCAAAAGATGAACGTGGTCAAATTTATATTCCACAAATAAATTGGATATTATTTATTGGTACAATTAGTTTAGTTTTATTATTTAAAACATCTGCTAATTTGGCTTCTGCTTATGGTGTAGCAGTATCAACTACAATGGTAATAACAACAATACTCACATTTTTTGCTATGAAAGATTTGTGGAAATGGAAACTTTCAGTTTCAATTACAATAACCATACTTTTACTTTGTGTTGATGTTGCATTTATGACTGCAAATTACACTAAAATTCCATCTGGCGGATGGGTTCCATTAGTTATTGCTAGTTGTATTTATTTAGTGATGACCACTTGGCATAAAGGAAGAGAAATTTTACACAAACAAAGTATAAGAACTAATGGTTTGTTAAGCAATTTTATTAAATCAGTAAATCAAAATCCACCTCAACGTGTTCCGGGTGTTGCCATCTATTTTGTAAGTGATATCAATTATACACCAGCAGCTCTAATCCTTAATTTAAAACATAATAAAATTCTTCATCAACAAGTAATTATTCTTTCCGTTGTATTTAAAAAAGTACCACATGTAAAAAAAGTAGATCGTTTAACGTTTGAAAAAATGTCTGATGAAATATACAAAGCCATTATTAATTATGGTTTTATGGATTATAAAAATATTCCTAAAGCACTTGAATTGCTTAAAAGTGAAGGGATTTCTATTACAAAAGAAAATACAACCTATATTTTAGGAAGAGAAACTTTTATTTTGCAAGAAAACAAAGCAATGCCAATTTGGCGAGAATCTCTATTTTCTTTCCTTTCAAAAAATTCAGTTTTAGCTACAAAATATTTTAATTTACCAAAAGGAAATGTTTTAGAAATTGGTTCTCAAATATCATTATAATAGCATTCTAATTTTCTTAAATTTACAAACGTAAAATTCTTAAGTAAACTATTTAATTGGCTACTTTCCTAACTCTTTTCAAGTTCAATAAATTAATAGGATTAATTCCTAGTCCTATCACATTTTTTTGAGCAAATCGTATTACTTCATCATAATAAAGAGGAACAACAGGAGCTTTTGCAATAACCAAGCTATCCATTTGTTGATAAATTTTATTTCGTTCTTGTCTGTTAGTAATTGTAAAAGATTTTTCAAACATTTCATCAAATTCGGCATTTTTAAAATGCGTATAATTTGGACCGTTAGGTGCAAAATTTTTACTATAAAAAAGCGATAAATAATTTTCAGCATCAGGATAATCGGCAATCCAACTCGCTCTAAAAACACTTAATTTACCATTTGCTTTACTTTGCCTTAATGTTGAAGGTGGAACCACATCAATAGCAACTTCTAATCCAATATTCTGTAATTCACGTTGAATATATTCACATAAATCTACATATTGGCTATTAGTGGTTATGGTAATTTTAGGATAATTATTTCCTGAATTTAATTTATAGTTTTCAATTAATGCCTTTGCTTTTTCAGGTTGATAAGTATATCCTTTAGCATCATTAAATGATGGCAAACCCTTAGGAATAAAACCATTAACAGCCGGCATTCCAATTCCGTTTCTTAGAAATTTAATCATTTTAACTCTATCAAATCCATAATTAATAGCTTTTCTAATTAATTCTGAGTTAGTTACAGATTCCTTTTTATCCATTAAAAATCCTAAATATTCAGTATTTAAATAAGCACCTTTAACCATATTTACCGTATTAACATATTTCTGTTTTAACAATCCATTATCGGTTAAAATATCATCTTTATACGATGGATCAATACTATTTAAAAAATCTAGATTTCCTTGAATAAATTGTAAAAATTCACTTTGTTTGTCTGGCAAAAAAGTAATTGCAATAGCTTCTAAATAAGGTAATTGCACATTGTTTTCTTTTTCATAATAGTTTTTATTTTTTCGCAACACTAATTTGGTATTTTCCACCCATAATTTAAATTTAAAAGGACCTGTACCAATTGGATGTGAACGAAAATCCGTTCCATAATAATCTACAATTTCTTTGGGTACAACGGAACAGTATTTCATAGAAAGCAAACCCAAAAAAGGCGGAAATTCTTTTTTTAGCTGTATGCTAAAAGTAGAATCATTTTCAGCTTTAAAACTTGCCACATTTTTCAACACCCATTTTCCTGGTGAAGCAACTTTTGCATCCAATAATCTATTAAAACTATATTTAAAATCTTGTGCTTTTACAATTCTGGTACTATCTTTTCCAAACAAAATATCTTTATGAAATTTAACATCATTTCTTAAGGTAAAAATATAGGTTTTTCCATCGCCTGAAATAGTCCATTTTTTAGCTATATCTGGTTGTACATGCAAGCTGTCATCCAATTGAACCAATCCGCTAAACAATTGATTTACCGCCCAAATATTTGCTTGATTCTTAGCAAAAGCAGGATCTAAAGATGAAACATTTGCATGCTCATTGTATCTAAAAACTAAATTATCATTCTGCTTTTTCTGATTTGAATTACAAGAAATCAAAAGCAACATTAATACAAAAAAAATACTGCTATTTTTCAATCTCATAATCATCTTTTTAGACATTAAATTATAGTTTTTATCTTCTTTATTTTTTATTGAAGTAAAAATAACGGCATAATAAGGTAGTTTTGGCGTTTTTGAAATCATATTATAAAAATAAAATTCTGTACTTTTGCACCCGATAAATGTACAAGAATGAACGCACAAAAAAAAGTGGCATTTTACACCTTAGGATGTAAATTAAATTTTTCGGAAACCTCTACCATTGCTAGAAATTTTCAAAGTGAAGGATTTGAACGAGTGGATTTTAGCGAAAAAGCAGATATTTACGTAATTAATACATGTTCTGTAACCGATAATGCTGATAAACGTTTTAAAACCATTGTTAAATCAGCTTTAAAACAAAATGAAAACGCTTTTTTAATTGCCATTGGTTGCTATGCTCAGTTAAAACCGTCAGCATTAGCCGCAGTTGATGGTGTCGATTTAGTGCTTGGTGCTACCGAAAAATTTAAAGTTACCGATTATATTAATGATTTATCAAAAAATGATTTAGGTGAAATACATTCCTGTGAAATTGAAGAAGCCAATTTCTACGAAAGTTCTTATTCTTTTGGTGATAGAACTCGTGCTTTCTTAAAAGTTCAAGATGGTTGCGATTATAAATGTACGTATTGTACCATTCCATTAGCTCGTGGAATTTCAAGAAGTGATACTTTAGAAAATGTATTACAAAATGCAAAAGATATTTCTGAAAAAGGAATTAAGGAAATTGTGTTAACGGGAGTTAATATTGGCGATTATGGTAAAGGAGAATTTGGAGATAAAAAACACGAACATACTTTTTTTGAATTAGTGCAAGCCTTAGATAAAGTTGCAGGCATTCATAGGCTACGAATTTCATCTATTGAACCCAATTTACTAACTAATAAAACCATTGAATTTGTAGCAAGTTCAAATAGTTTTGTACCTCATTTTCATATTCCTTTACAAAGCGGAAGTAATAAATTGCTTAAATTAATGAAACGCAGGTATTTACGTGAAACCTACACCAACAGAGTACAATCTATTAAAAAATTAATGCCAAATGCTTGTATTGGAGTTGATGTAATTGTTGGTTTTCCTGGGGAAACTGATGAACTTTTTTTAGAAACTTACAATTATTTAAATGAATTAAATATTTCTTATCTGCACGTTTTTACCTATTCAGAAAGACCAAATACTGAAGCAATTACTATGGATGAAGTTGTTCCGCTAGAAATTCGCCATAAAAGAAGTAAAATGTTACGTGGTTTATCTGTAAAAAAACGAAGAGCTTTCTATGAAAGTCAGCTGAATAATGAGCTTACGGTTTTATTTGAAAGTGATAATAAAAATGGATTTATTCAAGGATTTACAGAAAATTACGTAAAAGTTAAAGCACCTTGGAATCCAGAATTGGTAAATACGCTACATAAAATTAAGCTAACTCATATTGATGATGACGGCATAGTACGTTTTAATTGGATTAAAACTCCATCTTTTGTTTAATATTTTAATTTAAAATACTTTGATTGAATTATACACTTTTGCGTTATTGGTTTTTACTTCATTTTTCACCTTGATAAATCCGCTAGGAACCATGCCAATTTTTATGACCATGACAGCTACATTAAGCAAACAGCGAAAAAAACAAACGGCAAAAAAAGCTACTTTAATTGCATTTTTTACTATTGTAGCCTTTGCTTTTTCTGGTCATATTTTATTTAATTTTTTCGGGATATCTGTTAATAGTTTTCGAATAGTTGGTGGCGTTATTTTCTTTACCATGGGTTGGGATATGCTTCAAGCTCGTTTAGGACATATTAAACATACTGATGACGAAGAAAAAATTGATGCTTATGTAGATGACATCTCCGTGACACCCTTGGCTATACCTATGATTTGCGGACCTGGAGCCATTACCAATGCTATTATTTTAATGGAAGACGCTCACAATTACACTCAAAAAACAGTATTAATTATAGTAATTGCCTTAGTACTTTTTATTACTTATTTAATTCTAATTGGTGCAAGTAAAATAACCGATAAACTTGGCGAAACAGGTAATAAAGTAATGATGCGTTTAATGGGATTAATTGTAATGGTAATTGCCGTAGAATTTTTCTTTAGTGGTTTAAAACCAATAGTTTTAAGTATGTTACACCAATAATGACTACTAATAAAACACATATTTATTTTATTCCTGGATTAGGAGCCAGTTCAAAAATTTATGAATTTATAAAACTCCCAAATGCTGAATTTGAATGTCATTATTTAGAATGGTTACTTCCATTATCCAATAAAGAATCGTTACAAAACTATGCCCAAAGAATGGCTGATTTAGTTACTCATAAAAATGTGATTTTAGTTGGCGTATCATTTGGTGGAATTATGGTTCAAGAAATGAGTAAATTCCTTTCTGTTAAAAAAATAATACTTATTTCTAGTATTAAAAATTTAGATGAATTTCCAAAACGATTAAAATTTTTACAAAAAACAAAAGCTTATAAACTTTTTCCACTTAAAATATTAAATAATTTAGAAACTTTTTCTGAATATGCTTTCGGTAATTATGCTATAAAAAGAATTGAATTGTATAAGAGATATTTATCTGTTAGAGATGAAAATTACTTAAACTGGGCTTTATATAATGTACTAAATTGGGACCCAACTACAACTTCCAAAAATATACTTCATATTCATGGAACTTCAGATAAAATATTTCCAATTAAAAATATTAAAAACTGTATTCCGGTTAAAAATGGAACACATGCTATGATTATTTATAAAGCCAAAACCATCTCTAAAATTATCTTAGAAAATATTTAGTTCTAATAATTAATGTTTTTTCCGAAATTTTCAATTTAATTTGTATTTTAAGCTAACAAATATGAAAAATTATGAAAAATGAAGTCAAAATTTTAAGCCTAGTAGCAATTATATTAGTAAGTTCCTTATTAATTTTTGCATCCAAAAAAAGCAAAACAAATAATGAGAGTGATATAAGTACTAGTGAATTCTATAAAATTAAAGCACTTAAAATTCCTAAAAATTTATCGTTTGCTGGAGAGCGAATTCCGTTAGAAAAACAAGATATTAAAGAACGTATTGATCGCGAATTATTGGTCAACACCTATTGGCAATCTAACGGATTATTATTTTTTAAACGAACTCATAAATATTTCCCTATAATTGAACCTATTTTAAAAAAGAATGGCATTCCTGATGATTTTAAATATTTAGCGGTAATTGAAAGTGGATTGATGAATGTTACTTCCCCTGCTGGAGCAAGAGGATTTTGGCAGTTATTAAAAAATACAGCTAAAGAAAATGGATTAGAAGTAAATGATAACGTTGATGAACGCTATAATTTGGAATTGGCAACCCAGGCTGCTTGTAATTATTTAAAAGAAGCACGCATAAAATTCGGAACTTGGACCTTAGCAGCTGCTGCGTATAATGCTGGAATTAAAGGAATTAGTAAAAAATTAGAAACTCAACAAGTAAAATCGTATTACGATTTATTGGTAGGTGATGAAACTAAACGATATGTACCAAGAATTGTAGCGGTCAAAGAAATTTTAACTCATCCAAAAAAGTATGGTTTCATTTTTGAAACATCTGATTTATATAATTTAGAACCTACAAAAACCATAAAAGTTGATACCGTAATTACAAATATTGCCAGATTTTCAAAAGACTTAGGGATTAATTACAAAACTTTAAAATTATACAATCCATGGTTGCGTGAAAACAAATTAAATAATAAAACAAAAAAAGAATACAGTATTAAAATACCAATAAAAATATTATGAAAATGACAATTTCAACAATTATTTTACTAATTATAATAGGATTAATAGCAGGTTTATTAAGTGGTTTAATTGGCATTGGAGGTGGCGTAATAATGGTACCTTTATTTATATTATTATTAGGTTTAAATCAATACAACTCACAAGGTTTAAGTTTAGCCGTAATGCTTCCTCCAGTAACATCATTAGCGGTTTATAATTATTATAAAGCTGGCGGAGAAATAATTAATTGGAAAATAATTTTAGTAGTTTCTGCTATGTTTGTTATTGGCGGCTATTTTGGTTCCAAAATTGCTTTACATGTAAATCAAAATTTATTAAAAAAAATATTTGGTTTTATAATGTTAATTATTGCTTTTAAATTTATTTTTTCAAAGTAAATTTAAAGGCTCTTATTATTTTAATTACCTTTTAAAATACGCTACCTTTGCCTTATGGGATTAACAAATAATGATATATTAAAAAAACTTAGAGTTGCACTTAAATTAAGAGATGATGATATTGTTAAAATTTGCAAGTTAGTAGATTTTAATATTTCAAAAAGTGAATTAGGAGCACTATTTAGAAGTGAAGATCATCCAAAATATATGGAATGTGGCGACCAAATTTTACGTAATTTTTTAAACGGATTGGTGATACATTTACGTGGACCAATGCCTCCAAAAAAGCAAATTGATAAAAATAAATAATCTTTATTTTCTTAAAACAACGGTTGATTAAAAGTTTGTTTAACTTCTTTAAACTCTGTAATTATCTCATTAACAATTTCTGTAGCTGGTTTTATGTTGTGAATTAATCCGGCAACTTGACCTATTTCTAATTCTCCATCTTCTAAATTTCCTTCAAACATTCCTTTTTTAGCTCTTGCTCTTCCTAATTTTTCTTTAAGTTGTTCAATAGTTGGATTTTGTTGATACAAACTTTGCAATTCAGTATAAAATTTATTTTTAATTAAACGAACCGGAGCTAATTCCTTTAAGGTTAAATGGGTATCTCCATCTTCTGCTTTAACAACTTCATTTTTAAAGTTAATATGAGATGAAGCTTCATTACTTGCTACAAATCTACTTCCAATTTGAACTGCATCAGCACCTAAAACCATTGCAGCTAACATTCCTCTTCCTGTGGCAATTCCACCTGCTGCAATTAAAGGAATTTGCAACTTTTCTTTTACCATAGGAATTAACGTAAAAGTGGTTGTTTCTTCTCGTCCATTATGTCCGCCCGCTTCAAATCCTTCAGCAACAACTGCATCCACACCAGCTAATTCTGATTTTACAGCAAATTTTACACTACTTACTACGTGTACCACTTTAACGCCGTGTTTCTGTAAAAAAGGAGTCCAGGTTTTTGGATTTCCTGCAGAGGTAAATACTATTTTAACTCCTTCATCTACAATTATTTGCATTATTTTTTCAACATTTGGATATAACATAGGAACATTAACTCCAAAAGGTTTGCTAGTAGCTTTTTTACATTTTTTAATATGCTCTTTTAATACTCCAGGATACATGGAACCTGCACCTATTAACCCTAATCCTCCTGCATTACTAACCGCTGAAGCTAATTTCCAACCACTATTCCAAATCATTCCTGCTTGAATTAATGGATACTTAATTTGAAATAATTCAGTAATTCTATTTTTCATTAATTTTTAAGCATTTTTATAGTGGTTACTTTATTATTATATGATAATTGCATCATATACAATCCTGTTGATAAATAGGAAATATTCATAACAGGCCTTCCTTTAAAAATCAATTGATGCACCATGGTTTTTCCTAACAAATTCACAATAGTAATTTCAATTTTATCAGAGTTTTTAGGAAATTTAAAATTGATATTATCTTTTATTGGATTAGGAAAAATAGTTGGGTTGTCAGTTTCATTCTCTAATTGTTCAATATTTAGAATATTATAAACCGACTCAAAATTTGGAATTCCATAACCTTCTTGTGCAGTTGGACTTGAATATAAACTACCTGATTCTTTTACCCTTTGAATAATTTCAGCATTTGTTTTTTGAGGAAATGCCTCCCATAAACAAGTAATTGCTCCTGTCATTATTGGAGAAGCAAACGAAGTTCCGTTAGAAGTGGCAATACTTCCTGTATTACTAATAATGTAAACATTAGCTCCTTGAGCATCAACATCAGGTTTAATTCTACCATCAGAAGTTGGTCCAAATGAGCTAAAACTAGCAATAGTACCTGTAGCATCTACTGCTCCAATACTTAAAACCGAAGTAGCATCTGCTGGTGCACTAATATAATGCCAACTACTACTTCCTTCATTTCCTGCAGCATTTACCAATATCATTCCTCTGGAAAAAGCAATTTCAGCACCACGAGAAATAAATGTAGTTTTGCCATCCATATCGCTATACGTATAATTATAATTTGGATTGTCAAAAGTAGTATAACCTAAAGAAGTATTAATCACATCAACGCCTAAACTATCTGCTTTTTCAGCAGCTTCAACCCACAAACTTTCTTCTAAAGGGGTTTCTTGAGAATCATCTTCTGATATAAATAAATAGAATTTAGCATCTGGTGCAGTACCCACAAACTGATTGTCAACATAACCAGCAATAGTTGATAAAACTGCCATTCCGTGATAATGACCTGTATAAAAATTAGTACTTCTATTTACAAAATCATAACCTCCTAAAATTTGATTATTGTCTCTAATTCGTTGAAAAGCTGCATACGTATCTACATTTGGAAAACCTGCATCAATAATAGCAATTTCCATTCCTTGACCTGTAAAATTATTTTGATGCAACACGTCTCCTTTTATCATTTGAATTTGATTGGTTGCATTTCCATAATTAAAATTAGTAGTAAAATCTAATTTGTCAGTTTTTTGAACTATTTTATTTTTTAATAATCTCTTTCCTCCTGCATTTAAAGATTTATCAGCAAAATCAATTGAAGCAACAAAAGTTAGATTTAACAAATTATTGATATCGACTTGTGTTCCTTGAATATGCAAGGCGTTTAACCATTTAGATTTAGCTAAAACCGTAATACCTGCTTGGCTTTTAATTTGATTTATGTAGGATAATTCAACAGGAACGTCTTTACTGTCAAAAGGAATATTGTAACGTGTTCTTCTATCAATTGAGCGTTGGGTAAGCATTGCTATTGGTGACGCTAAATAGGTGCTTTCGTTTGGTTTATCATTAAAATAAACCCAAGCATCTTCAATGGTTTGGCCTAAAAGAATATTGCTTACTATTAGAAAAAAAAAGGATAGTAGTTTTATTTTCATAGTATTACTATTAAGGGGTTTTGGCTTCTAATTTACAAAAAAATAAACAACTCGTTTTTTAATAGGCTCATTCCTATGAAATTACTCCCGAACCAAGCAATTCATTGTTTTGATACCAAGCTACAAATTGTCCTTCTGTTATGGCAGATTGTGGATTTTTAAATTCAACATATAATCCTGTTTTTACTTTATAGATAGTTGCTTCTTCCAATACTTGACGATATCTTATTTGTGCCTTTACAACTAATGATTCACCTTTGTTTAAAGCTAAATCGGTTCGTAACCAGTGAATTTCATTATTTTTTACAAAAAGAGTATTTCTATATAAACCTTTATGTTGTTTTCCCTCACCTGTATAAATTACATTTTCAACTACATCAGTATCAATTACAAATAACGGTTCTTTTGTCCCACCAACTGCTAATCCTTTTCGTTGTCCTTTAGTAAAATAATGAGCTCCTTGATGTTTACCAACAATTTTTCCGTTAATAATTTTATAAACATATTTAGTTGCATTAAAAACTAATTCTTCTTCTTTGGATTTAAAAATAGGAATTTTTCTATCATAAATTTTAGAATCCGAAGGAATTTGAACAATTACGCCTTCTTTTGGCTTTAGTTTTTGTTGTAAAAATTCAGGTAATCTAACTTTTCCAATAAAACATAAACCTTGTGAATCTTTTTTAGAAGCAGTAATTAAATTTTGCTCAGCAGCAATTTTTCTAACTTCTGGTTTGGTTAATTCGCCTATTGGAAATAAGGTTTTTGATAATTGATATTGAGAAACCTGACATAAAAAATAGGATTGATCTTTATTAGTATCCGTTCCACCAATTAATTTATAAATAGTTTCACCATTAATTACTTCGGATGTTTTACGGCAATAATGACCAGTTGCTACATAATCTGCTCCTAATTCTAAAGCAATTTTTAAAAAAGCATCAAACTTTATTTCTCGGTTACATAAAATATCTGGATTTGGAGTTCTTCCTTTCTCGTATTCGTTAAACATATAATCCACAATCCGATCTTTGTATTCCACACTTAAATCTACTACCTGAAAAGGAATTCCCAATTTTTCGGCTACCAACATTGCATCATTGCTATCTTCTAACCAAGGACATTCATTAGAAATTGTTACAGAATCATCATGCCAATTTTTCATAAAAAGACCAATAACATCGTACCCTTGTTCTTTTAACAAGTATGCTGCTACACTACTATCAACTCCACCCGATAACCCAACAATAACTCGTTTCATTTATAACTATTTCTTATTTTTTCAAAAGTGCAAAGTTACGTATAAGTTTTAGGAAGCGAAAGTTAATTTAGACACAAATTATAGAGTGATAAGAAGTTTTTAATCTATAGAATTCCTCGAGGTTCTACCTCGGGGTTATGCGGAAAGTTTGAAAACCTTAGGTTTTCATCAAATTGAAAAATATTTTTTCCGCTTGATACCTCGATGGCTCTGCCTCGGGGTAATTCATTATAATTAGAAAACAGATTAAAGTGACAACCCATAAATTAAATGACCACAAACTTTATTATTTAAGTAAATCATATTAGGTAAATGTCCCAGTTTTTTAAACTTAAATTTTTCTAAAATTTTATGAGTTGAAGTATTTATATCTAAAACAAAGGCAAGCAAACTTTTCTTTTTTATTCTAGCACAATCCTTAATAACAAAATTTAATAAAGCAGAACCAATCCCTTTTTTTTGATAAGCATAATCTAAATAATAACTAATTTCGGCTATGGATTCCATTGCTTTTCTTCCTGGTCTATAAGGAGATAATGAACAATAACCAACCACTTTATTTTTATACGTTGCTACATATAAAGGATAGGTGTTATTATCAAATTTTTGAAACCAAGATAATCGCTCTTCAACTTTAAATTCTTCAATATCTCCTGTGGCACATTTAGATTTAATTGCTTGATTATAAATGGAAACCAAATATGGTAAATCATTAAGTTGTGCAAATCTAAATTTTAAATCTTCTTCCATTTATTGTTTAATTTTATCCACATTTACCGATTTTCCATTTTCAAAATATTCCCATTTACCAACCTTTACATCATTTTCATAATTACCCGTATAAATTAACTTACCTTTTATATCATAATATTTGGCTAATCCGTTTAACTTACCATCTTTGTAATTCAAATTATTTAATAAAATGCCATTTGCAGCATATCGTTTGGTATTTCCATCTAATTTTCCATTTTTATAAAATAACCTTTCAGCTATTTTACCAGTTTTATAGTAGGTTGCGGATTCTCCTTCTAAAACTCCATTTTTATAATTTTCCTTTGATAGTAATTTTTTCCCTTTATCTTGATAATATTTCCATAAACCTATTCTCTTTTTACCATCCATTTTGCCTTCACTTTCTAAAACTCCTTGAACGTTAAAATAGGTCACTTTAACTAAATTACTTTGATTTTCAAAAGTTTTAATGGCAATTGGATGTATAGAACTTAAAGGACTATAAAATTTAAAAATACCAATTTCTTTTCCGTTTTTAAATTGCCCAACATATCTTATTTTTCCATTACTAAATTTTTTAGTCCAAACCCCTATCCTTTTTCCATTTGCATTTAACTGATTAATTTTTTCCTGAGCCAAAAGTCCTTGAAAACTGAAACCAATTATAAAACAGATTACAAAAAGTTGGTGTGCGTTTTTCACAATTTTAAAGAAATTATATTTTTTAACTCGTTGTGCATTTTGATTCTTTAAACTTACTATTACATCAGCTCGAGCCTGCCTGACAGCAAGGCAGGTAATTTTTGATGAAAAATTGTATCGAGAGCGGTTGTTTTTAAATAAAAAAACCTATTCTCGATACTAATTTTAAGCCTAAAAAGGCTAAAATTTACTCAAATTGACGAAATTTTATCATAATGCACAACGGTTTTTTTAATATTTATTTATGGTTTCTAACCAATTTAAAAAAGCTGCACTTTGCTGATTGGTTAAACTAGTGTTTTTATGAATTAAAGTGTAACTAAATAGTGGCATTTCACCTTCTTTTATTTCTTTCTTCATTTCTTTTATAATATGATTTTTCTGATCTTTATTATACAATGTCCATTCTGAAAAATTTAAATGTTCTTTACCGTCATTTACATGATATGCTAAAAACCATGAAACTGGTGCAATATTATTATACCAAGGATAAGCTGTGTTATTTGAATGACAATCTGCACAAGAAGTTTTAATAATTTCTTGTACTTCTTTTGGTATTTTAATTTCAGTACTTATATCATTGGTGTAATTTTTAGACTGATTTTTTTTAGGTTGAATAAACTGAATTAAAATTAGCACCAAAATAATGATGCCAGCTATTTTTTTTTTCATTTTTAAAGTTGTAATATTTTATCTAAATCATTTTTAGATACTGTTAATAATTTTGCTTCTACTAATCTTGGAGTTAACGTTTTCCAGTTACTATTTATTTTGAAAATAGCTTTAAATATTTTAGAAGCCTCTTCTATTTCTCCATTATTTGCCAAAGTAACTGCGTACCAATATTTCATTTCTAAATTATCTGGATTCAATTTTTGAGCCTTCATATAATATTTTTTTGCCAACTTATTATTACCTGTTTCAACTGCCAAATCTCCTTTATTCATAAATTCATACGCTTCCTGAATGGTTAGTAACCTTCTCATTTCTTTAATAGGATTTGGATTATCTTCAACTCTTAAATCAACCACCTTATCATCCCAACTATTTCCTGTGCTTTTAGCTTTTACTACCAAAATTGCTGCCGATTGTTTTCCTCTAATATCACCACCTTCTTTTTGTGCGGCTTCTAACGCTGCCATTAACCTTTCAGCCAAACTTCCTTTAGTAGTTTTAAAAGCTTCTGCCATTGCTGGCCAAACCGTATTTTTCTCCATTAAATTTGCTTGAACAGAAAAATTATTTCCAACTATATTTCCCGCCTCTGCAATACAATTTTTACCAGTATAGGAAAAAACATTTCCTTTGGAATCCAAAATTGCTAGCTGACGAACGTCTCTTCCTGCATCTAATTTTAACAAATCTTCAACCGCCATTTTAGGAGTTAGTCCATTTTCCAACAAACTTAATCCTCTTGGTCCAAAAGATGGATTAATAAAAGATTGAGTAGCCACTACACCAACGCCTGCTTTTCCCCAAGCCACCAAACTACCTACAGAAAACCAATGTGATTGTACGGCTACACCCATTTCACCCGTAATAGTATCACGAGCAACAATTGAAAATGTGTGTGCAAATGGTTCTTTTTTTGAGTAGACTTGTTGTGCTTGTAGTTGTGTAGTTAAAAAAACAACTATTAAAAGAATTACTTTATATTTCATCTGTTTTAGTTTTAATTTCTAAAGATATTACAAACTTTTATATTTTTAAACTTATTTTTGAACTATGAGAATTTCAAATTTTTGGTATTACGTTATTATTGCGGTAGTTTTACTACATATAATTGTTGGTTTTGGCTATTTAATGTACAAGTTATCTCCTAAGAAAAAGGACAAAGAAAAAAGCTAATTTTTACAATTTTTATTAAGGTTTATTTCCTTAATTTTGTTTTTTAACATCAAACTAAAAAAATGTCCTTAACTAAATTAAATGCTATTTCACCTATTGATGGACGATACCGATCAAAAGTAGAAAACTTAGCTCCTTTTTTTTCTGAAGAAGCTTTAATTAAATACCGAGTAAAAGTAGAAATTGAATATTTTATTGCCTTAGTGGAAATTCCTCTTCCTCAATTAAAAGATTTTGACAAATCACTTTTTACAGAATTAAGAAGCATTTATAATAACTTTTCTACCCAAGATGCTCAACAGATTAAGGATATTGAGAAAGTTACCAACCACGATGTTAAAGCTGTTGAATATTTTATTAAAGAAAAATTTGACCAACTTCAACTTCAAAAATATAAAGAATTTATTCATTTCGGATTAACATCGCAGGACATTAATAACACGGCGATTCCGTTATCCTTACACGATGCTTTTGATGCTGTTTATTATCCTGAATTAGCAAATTTATTATTAAAATTAAAAGAATTGGCTTTGGAATGGAAAGATGTATCAATGTTAGCCAGAACTCACGGACAACCTGCTTCTCCAACACGTTTGGGAAAAGAAATTCAAGTTTTTATTGAACGTATTGAACAACAAGTAACCCAGCTTCAAAACATTCCTTATGCTGCAAAATTTGGTGGTGCAACTGGTAATTACAACGCACATAAAGTTGCTTATCCAAATATAGATTGGAAAGCTTTTGGAACACAATTTGTAGAAAAAGTATTAGGATTATATCATTCTTTTCCAACTACTCAAATTGAACATTATGACCATTTAGCTGGAATTTTTGATGCTTTAAAACGCATTAATACTATTTTAATAGATTTTGATAGAGATATTTGGACTTATGTTTCTATGGAATATTTTAAACAAAAAATTAAAAAGGGTGAAATTGGTTCTTCTGCAATGCCACATAAAGTAAATCCGATTGATTTTGAAAATTCCGAAGGAAATTTAGGAATTGCAAATGCCATTTTTGAACATTTATCTGCAAAATTACCAATTTCAAGATTACAACGCGATTTGACCGATTCAACGGTATTAAGAAATATTGGTGTTCCGTTTGGACATACAATTATTGCCTTTAATTCTACGTTAAAAGGATTAAATAAGTTAATCATTAACAAAGAAAAATTCAAAGCAGATTTAGATAATAATTGGGCGGTTGTAGCAGAAGCTATCCAAACTATTTTAAGAAGAGAAGCCTATCCCAATCCGTATGAAGCTTTAAAAAATTTAACAAGAACCAATACTAAAATCACCCAAAAATCTATTGCCAATTTTATTGATGAATTACAAGTTTCTGATACTATTAAAAATGAATTAAAACAAATAACACCTAATAACTTTACTGGAATCTAATGAAAAAGATAACTTTTCTACTCGTATTTTTTGCAATCTATGCTTGTAACAACAAACCTTTAAATCCTGATAGGTTTAAACATGGAAATTTTGAAATTCCTGAAGGAAAAGGTTATAGTACCACATTTATTACAAGAACCGATACCTTGCAAATTGAAAAATATGATGATAGAATTGATACGCTTTCCATCCTCTGGAAAAACAATTTTAATTACACGTTGAAAATGCTTCACCCAAAAAATGCTATTGATGAAGAACCTATCCATGTTAAAATAACAAGTCTTCATAATAATTCTTATGATTTTGAAGCCATAATTGGACATTCAAATTACATTCAAAAAGGGACTATTTTGATAAAAAAATAAATTATGGAAATATTTTTACAAGCAAACACTTGGATTGCTTTATTAACATTAACATTTTTAGAAATTGATTAGGTATTGATAATATTATTTTCATTTCAATTATTTCAAATAACTTAAAACCTAAAGAGTAACCAAAAGCTAGAAATATTGGGTTATTATTAGCTATGGTTTTTAGAATTGTTTTGCTTTTTGACATTACCTATGTATTAAAGTTACAAAATGCATTATTTTATATAGATATATCTTGGCTAAAAGCTGGAGTTACAGGACAAAGTTTAATAATTATGGGTGGAGGACTTTTCTTACTTTATAAAAGTGTATCCGAAATTCACCATAAATTAGAAGGAGTTGAAGAAAGTAAAACAAAAAACTCAAAAAGTGGTTTGTGGAATGCTATTATCCAAATTTCAGTGTTAAATGTCGTTTTTTCTTTTGATAGTATTTTAACAGCTATTGGACTTGTAAATTTAGATAATCCACCAGCAGGCTTTGGTTATGAAGGTGGAATGCTTATTATGATTTTGGCAGTTATAATCTCCATTTTAATGATGATGTTATTTGCCAGCCCTGTTAGTAAATTTGTAAATGAACACCCAACCATACAAATTTTAGGACTTTCTTTTTTAATTTTAATTAGTGTAATGTTGTTGGCTGAAGTCTCTCATTTAGCAAACGTGGTATTATTAGGTAACGAAGTACACAGTATCCCTAAAGGATATTTATATTTTGCAATTTTCTTTTCATTATTTGTAGAGTTTTTAAATTTAAAAATGAAGAAAGGCAAAAATCCTGTACAACTACATGATTCAACTTTACTTGAAAATGAACAAGATTGAAGTAAAATAATTCAAAACTAAAATTTTATTTTATGTAACATTTATTACAAAAGTGTGTAATTTTTATTACTGTCTGCATTTTTTGCTTGACTTAGTTTTGCATCAAACTAAAAATCAGAAACTATGCGAAGTAAAAAAGTAATATTATTTACATTTTTCCTATTTAATTTTGTTATTATTTTAGCACAGAGTAAAGGTGTAATTACTTTAGAAGATGTACTGTTAAAAGTTGCAGATAATAATTATACTATTAAAATTTCAAATGAAGATTTTAAAGCAGCAAAAGCAGATTTTAATCAAACTAGCGCCATTTTGCTTCCAAGTATTTCTATTTCTCATACAGGAATTACTACTACAAATCCTTTAATGGTCTTTGGTTCAAAATTAAATCAGGAAATATTAACTCCTGAAGATTTTGATCCAGCCTTATTAAATAACCCAAAAGAAATTCAAAATTACGCTACAAAAATAGAAGTAAAACAACCTATTTTAAATGTTGATGGTTTACTAATGCGTAAAGCTGCAAAAGCAAAAATGAATGCTTTAAATTTAAGTGCTAATCGCACCAAAAATTATATAAAATTAGAAGTTACCAAAGCATATATGCAATTACAAGTTGCATATAAAGCTGTACAAGTTCTAAATAAAGCAAAGGTAGCAGCTATTGCTAATAAGAAAGTGGCGGAAAATAATTTTAAACAAGGTTATCTTCAAAAAGCAGACATATTATCTGTTGATATTCACGTTACAGAAGTTGAAAATCAATTATTAAGTGCAAAAAGTGCTGTAAAAAATGCTTCAGATTATCTTCATTTTTTAATGGGCGAAAAAACTACTACTACGTTAAAACCTGCTAACAACCTAGAAGCAACAATTGATACAGACATTTATGATCTAACTTTATCTAATACTAGAGATGACATTCAGGCAATGCAAAAAAGTACTGATGCTTATAATTATATGTATAAAGCTTCTAAAAATACCTATTTACCAACACTAAATGCTTTTGGAAGTTATGAAATGTATGACAATCATTTATTTGGTACACGAGCTAAAGGATATGTAGTTGGAGCACAACTTTCTTGGAATGTATTTGAAGGATTTAAACGAATTGGAAAAATTCAAAAAGGAAAAGCAACCTATGATAAGGCACAAATTAGTCTTGAGCAATACAAAAACAAAAGTTCACTTGAATTTAATAAAGCAAAACGACAATTAAAAGATGCCGAAAATAAATTAAAACTAACCGCTTTAGCTGTTAAACAATCTAAAGAAGAATTACGAATTAGAACAAACCGATTTAAACAAGGATTAGAAAAAACTTCTGATCTATTAATTACCGAAACTAAATATTTACAAAAACAATTAGAAAATTTACAAACAGTTTTTAGTTACAATTACTCAAAAGCTTATGTTAAATTTTTACTTAACTAAAAAAAACTATTCATGAAAAATATAACTATAATTTTATCTTTATTTACGCTAGTATTTGCTAGCAGTTGTGGGAATAACAAAAAAGAATTGGCAACTACACCAACAATAAATGTTAAGTTAGGCACACCAATAATAGAAAATGAAACCTATATTTTGGCCAGCGGAAAAATTGAAGCGGTTCAAAATGCCAATTTAAGCACACGAATGATGGGTTTTGTAAATCAAGTTTACGTAAAACTTGGACAAAAAGTTAATAAAGGACAATTATTACTAAGTATTAATAGTACGGATATAACCGCTAAAAAAGCTCAAGTAGAAGCTTCAATTACTGAAGCAACTGCAGCATTTAATAATGCTAAAAAAGATTTTGACAGATATACTGCTTTATACAAAGAAAAAAGTGTTTCGCAAAAAGAAATAGATGATATTACTACTAATTATCAAATGGCAAAAGCACGATTAGATGCTGCTACTCAAATAAAAAATCAAGTAAATTCACAATTATCTTACGCTAATATTACGGCTCCTTTTTCAGGAATAATAACAGGAAAATACATCAATAAAGGAGATATGGCAAATCCCGGCGTACCACTTATTAGTATTGAAACTCCTGGGAAATACCAAGTAATTGCTTTAGTAACTGAATCCGAAATTACTGCTATAATTCCGAAAGAAAAAGTTAAAGTCCTTATAAAATCTAGTAATGAAATTGTTAATGGTACGGTTGCCGAAGTTAGCTCTTCTGCAAAAAATAGCGGAGGACAATATTTAGTTAAGGTATTATTAGATAAAACTAATACAAAAATTTTATCAGGAATGTTTACATCAGTCCAATTTCCAGTTAAAAATACACCAAAATCTTTAAACTCAACTAATGCCATATTAATCCCTATAAGTTCACTGATGCACAAAGGTCAATTATCTGGTATTTATACTGTTAGCGACACAAACATTGCTATTTTGAGATGGCTTCGTTTAGGGAAAACTTACGGAGATAATATAGAAGTTTTATCAGGATTAAATGCTAATGAACAATACATAGCTTCTGCCGATGGAAAATTATTTAACGGAGAAAAAGTTATCATTCAAAAATAATTTTATCAAAATTAATCTGATACTAATTACTAAAAAAATCAAGAAGCATGCAAGAAGGAATTTCAGGTAAAATTGCAAACATATTCATCAATTCTAAATTAACCATTTTATTGATGATTGCATTAATGGCAATAGGAATATATAGTTCTTTTTTAATACCACGAGAAGAAGAACCTCAAATTATTGTTCCTATGGCCGATATTATGGTTGGTTATCCAGGTGCAAGCCCAAAAGAAATGGAAAGTAAAGTGGTTATGCCACTTGAAAAAGTGATTTCAAATATAAAAGGAGTTGAACATATCCATAGCATTGTTATGGATGGTAAAGCAATGATGGTAATTCAATTTTATGTTGGAGAAAACACCGAAGACTCCTATTTAAAATTATATGATGAATTAATGCACCATCAAGGTATGCTTCCAAAAAAAGCTACACAACCGTTAGTTAAAACGCGTGCTATTGATGATGTGCCAATGCTCGGACTTACTTTATGGAGTAAAAATTATAGTGATTTTGATCTTCGGAAATTAGCAGAAGAAGTTTCTTCGGAAATTAAAAAAGTAAAAGATGTCTCTATAACCAAAGTTATTGGCGGACGAAATAGAGTGCTTAAAATTATTTTGGATAAGGATAAAATGGCAGAACAAGGTATTGATCCGCTAACTATTATGCAAATGATTAAAGCCAATAACAGTAGTTCTCAATCAGGAAGTTTTAATAAAAATGATAAAGAATATTTAATAACTACTGGAAAATTTTTAAGCACTGCTGATGATGTAAAAAACTTAGTAATAGGTATTTACAAAAACACACCTGTTTACTTAAAACAAGTAGCCACCGTTATAGATGGTCCTGAAACACCAAAAAGTTATGTTGCGTTTGGTTATGGAAAAGCCAACAATAAGTTCAAAAATAGTCCAAGTGACTATCCTGCAGTAACCATTTCCATAGCAAAAGTAAAAGGTGCTGATGCCATGAAAATTTCCGAAAAAATATTAAAACAAATTAAATACTTAAAACAAAGCTTAATTCCAAATGATGTTCATGTAACTATCACCAGAAATTATGGTGAAACTGCTTCGCATAAAGTAGGAGAATTACTACTTCATTTAGGAATTGCCATTTTAGCAGTAACTATTTTAGTAATGTTAGCTATGGGCTGGCGTGGTGGATTAGTAGTTTTCTTTTCTGTTCCGTTAACTTTTGCACTAACCTTGTTTAGCTACTATTTATTAGGTTATACCTTAAATAGGATTACATTATTTGCCTTAGTTTTTGTGGTTGGTATTGTGGTTGATGACAGTATTATTATTGCAGAAAATATGCATAGGCATTTTAAAATGAAACGGCTACCATTTAAACAAGCCGCTATTTATGCTATTAATGAAGTTGGAAACCCAACTATACTAGCAACTTTTACTGTAATTGCAGCTATTTTACCAATGGCATTTGTATCGGGTATGATGGGCCCTTATATGAGTCCAATGCCAATTGGAGCCTCTATTGCTATGATTTTATCTTTATTTGTAGCCCTTACTATAACACCTTATTTAGGCTATCATTTATTGCGAGAAAAAGATAAGCAAAAAAAGAAAAAAGAAAAAGGAATAAAAACCAATTGGATTTATAAAATTTATGAAAAAATAGAGCTTCCATTATTAAATAATAAAACGCGACGTTGGGCAATGCTTGGTACTATTTTTATATTACTAATTGGTTCAATTCTAATGTTTTTCACAAAATCAGTAGCCGTAAAAATGTTGCCTTTTGATAATAAAAATGAATTTCAGGTAATTATTGATATGCCAGAAGGTACTACCTTAGAACGAACTGCTGTAGTTACTAAAGAAATTGCACAATATGTTAATCAAGTTCCAGAAGTAGTTAATTATCAGACTTATATAGGAACCTCATCTCCAATTACATTTAATGGACTAGTTAGGCATTATGATGTTAGAGGAGGTAGCAATATGGCAGATATTCAAGTAAATTTATTACATAAATCTGAAAGAAAATTACAAAGCCATGATATTGCCAAAATTCTTCGAAATAAAATACAAGAAGTTGCTGCTAAATATAAAGCTAATGTAAAAGTAGTAGAAGTTCCACCAGGACCACCCGTATTATCTACTATTGTAGCTGAAGTCTATGGTCCAAATTATAAAGACCAAATAAAAGTTGCAAAACAAGTAAAAGATATTTTAAAAAATACTAAAAATGTAGTAGATATCGATTGGATGGTTGAAGCCCCCCAAATAAAATACAAATTAGATATAGATGAAGAAAAAGCAATGCTAAATGGTATTGCTCCAAAACAAATTGTAGGTAATCTAACTTATTTATTAGGTGAATATCCTATTTCTGATTTATATGATGAAAATTCGTTTGATCAAGTTCCTATGATTATGGCTTTAGATGATAAAGACAAAACCGATTTACAAGATATTTTAAACTTAAAAATAAGAGGAAAACAAGGAAATGTTGTTCCTGTAAGTGATTTAGTTAACGTTGAAAAAGACACCTTACCAAGAACTATTTTTAGAAAAGATCAAAAACGAGTAGTTTATGTAACTGCAGATATGGCCGGAGGGTTAGAAAGCCCAGTGTATGCCATTTTAGGAATGACTAAAAAACTTCAAAAAATAAAACTACCTAAAGGATATAAACTTAATGAATTATATAGTAAACAACCTGATAATGAAAATAATTTTACGGTTAAATGGGATGGGGAATGGCAAATTACACTTGATGTTTTTAGAGATTTAGGCACTGCATTTTTAATAGTTATTGTTATTATTTATATGTTGATTGTTGGTTGGTTTCAAAACTTTAAAACTCCATTAGTAATGATGGCTGCCATACCACTATCCTTAATTGGAATAGTATTTGGTCATTGGTTATTAGGTGCATTTTTTACAGCAACTTCATTTATTGGAATGATAGCTTTGGCTGGTGTTATGGTCAGAAATTCAGTATTACTTATTGACTTTATAGAAATTAGACTAAATGAAGGAGTACCCATTAAACAAGCAATTATTGATGCAGGTGCCGTTAGAACTACTCCAATTTTATTAACAACAGGAGCTGTTGTTATTGGTGCTTCTATCATATTGTTCGATCCAATTTTTCAAGGATTAGCTATTTCATTAGTGGCAGGAGCAGTAGTTTCAACCTTATTAACATTAATTGTAGTTCCTGTAATTTATTATTTATCAGAAAAAAACAAATGGGATTCAAAATAAAATTGACTAACGCTAAATAAAATAATTATGAAATTAATAGTAATCACTGCCGTTAAGGAATTTGAAAAGGATATTAAGCGAATATTAAAAAATTCAGATATCCCTAATTTTTCCTATCAAAATATTATTGGCTACAGAAACACCTCCAAAGAAGCGAGTTTAGATGATTGGTTTCCAGGAGAACGCCATGAAAATAACTCTATAATGTTTTATGCATTTTTCAAAAAAGAAGATACTGAAGAATTATTTAGTAGAGTTAAAGCTTTTAACGATAAACAAGAATCACTATCAAAAGTTCATGTTGCAGTTTTAAACGTTGAAAAATCAAATTAAAAAATATAAAAATGAAACAAAGATTAATTAGAGCAATTGCAGGAACTTTTATCCTAATCAGCATATTATTAGCTATTAAAATAAATATTAATTGGCTATGGTTTACAGCCTTTGTTGGGGCAAACCTATTACAATCTTCCATTACAAAATGGTGTTTAGTAGAAGTAATATTAGAAAAGTTGGGGGTTAAAGATTAGTTTTCTCTAACTTTGCAATCTAAAAAATAAAGCCATCCATAAAGGAACTAAAAATATAATCTCCTATTTGTTTGTAATTGCTGTGTTGTTTCCAATTACAGCACAGTTTTCTCATGCTTTCACAAAACATCATCACGCACAAAAAATAGGAAATCATCAAGTGCAAATGACAGATTATACTGCCAATTGTGCTATTTTTCATTATCAACTTAACTATAATACCATAGATTTTTCTTCGGATTTTTCTTTTTTAGAAAAAGTCAATATTGAAGATAAAAACTATGTTTATCACTCAATTAGAGTTTTATTTCATTATCATTACAAATCTTCAAGAGCTCCTCCTTATTATTGTTAATATCCGTTTTTACATTTAAAAATTAACAATAAAATTAAAATTCATGAAATACTATTTCTTAATCCTATTTATAGGATTTAGTACGCTTACCCAAGCTCAAAATAAATTAACAGGCAAAATTACAGATACTAAAAATCAACCCTTAAGTGGTGTTGATATTTATATTACAGAACTTCATAAAGGAACTTCTACGGATAGTAACGGAAATTATACGATTACTAATTTACCAAATGCAAATTTTGTAGTTACTGCGGCTTTTATTGGCTACCAATCCCAAAATAAAAATATTCAAATTTCAACAGGAAATAATACAGCTAACTTCACATTAAAGGATGCTGTTTTTAAAATGGATGAAGTCATAATTTCAACTCCTTTTAATAAATTACAATCTCAAAATGTAATGAAAGTTGAAAGAGCAAGTATTCAACAATTAAAAAATAGAGGTGCTGCAACTTTGATTGAAGGGATAACTTCCTTGCCTGGCGTATCGCAAGTATCTACTGGTGTTGCCATTGGAAAACCAGTAATTAGAGGTTTACGTGGAAACAGAGTTTTAGTATATTCACAAGGATTACGACTTGAAAATCAGCAATTTGGAGCAGAACACGGTTTAGGTGTAGATGAATCTAGTGTAGAAAGTGTTGAAGTAATTAAAGGACCTGCTTCGTTACTATATGGCTCAGATGCAATGGGTGGTGTGCTATTTTTTAATCCACTAAAATTTGCTGAAGACAATTCATTTAAACTAAATATCAACCAAAAATATTTTTCCAATACCGATGGATATAGCACTTCATTTGGATACAGAAAATCTTATGAATCTTGGAAATTTTTAGTTAATGGTACACATAGACTTCAAAGTGACTATAAAATACCAAATAAGATGAGAGTTACTGATTCTCGTTTTAATGAAACTATATTTAACGCCGCTACAAATTACAACAATAAACTAATTTCTAGCACTCTACGATTTAATTTTGATCATACTTTAGTAGGTATTCCAGAAGAAATTGGTGCTCAAACAAAACAAAAAACACATACCTATCCGTATCAAGATTTAACGAACAAAATGATAAGTTTCAACAACATTATTTTTCTACCAAATTCTAAAATAACCTCCACATTTGGTTTTACCTCTAATGATAGAAAAGAAATTGAAGCACCTAATACAAATGCCAATACAATACCGGCTTTACATTTAAAACTTAAAACTTATAGTTATGATATTAAATGGCATCTGCCAAAACTAAAAAACTTTGAATCTATTTTAGGAATTCAAGGTATGCATCAAAAAAACAAAACTTTAGGTGTGGATGTACTAATACCAAATGCTCAAATTAATGATATTGGTGTTTTTGTAACGGGTAATTATACCATAAATGAAAATAGTTTTCAAGGAGGAATTCGTTTTGATAACAGAAACCTATCTACTAAAAAAAGTATTGACACAGAACAACATGTATTTAATGCTATTGATAAATCCTTTAAAAACGTAACTGCTTCTTTTGGGTATAAAACCACTTTATTTGGTGCTGTAACCAGCCGATTTAATTTTGCAGCAGGCTTTAGATCTCCAAACTTAGCAGAATTAACATCAAATGGAGTACATGAAGGTTCTAATAGATACGAAATTGGAAACAATAATTTACAAAGTGAACATAATTTTCAATCAGATGTTGCCTTAGAATATAAATCTACCCACTTTGAAATTTTCGCAAACGGATTTTATAACGGCATTAATAAATACATTTACATTGCTCCTACTGGTGAAATGCTCGATAATAATGTTGTTTACAATTACATTCAAAATAATGCAGAATTGTATGGTGGAGAATTTGGATTTCATATTCATCCACATCCAATAGATTGGTTACATTTTAATAGTAGTTATGAAACGGTTATTGGCAAACAAAGTAATGGAACTTATTTACCTTTAATTCCTGCAAATAAACTTACAAATACCTTACGTATTGAGCTAAACGAAAAAGAATGGTTGAATAATGGTTTCGCTGCAATAACATATGAAAGTCATTTTAAACAAAATAATGTAAGTGCTTTTGAAACATCAACAAACTCATATAATTTAATAAATGTTGGTGTTGGTGGAACTATTAAACTAAAAAAAATAGATTTCACTATTAATTTTAACGTGAATAATTTAGCAAATACTTCTTATGTTTCTCACCTATCTCGATTAAAAATAGATGGGATACCAAATATTGGAAGAAATTTTATTACAAGTGTAAAATTTACATTATAAATCCATCATTTTAAGCAACTTATCTTTAAAATTCATTAATTATAAATTTTATTTAATATTATTCTTAAAAAAACAGGCAAAATATCCTCAAATAAATACATAAATAATTAAACTGTTTACAATTTTTTAGATTATATAATTAATTATTTTATTGTTTTATTTTAAACTTTTGAATTAAATGCAATTCAACTTTAGTAAGCAAAAAGTCAAGAATTTAATTTGTTTATTTCGTAACTTTAGTTACAATTAATTCAAAAGTTTTTCCGTATGGAAAGAACACATCTTCTTAACTTGTTGTGGAATCAACAAAATGCTCAAGGCTTTATTTCCCAAAGTGCTATAACTGAAATAGCCAAATTGTTAAAAATATCAACTATTGAAGTTGAAGGGGTCATTACCTTTTATCATTTTTTTCATCAAAAACCCACAGGAAAATATATTATTTATTTAAATAATAGTATAATTTCTGAGTTTAAAGGTTTTAGGGAAGTTAAAACAACTTTTGAAAAAGAAACAGGTTGCGTTTTTGGAAAATATGACAACAATCCACTGTTTTCACTTTTTGAAACTTCTTGTATAGGTTTAAGCGATCAAGAACCAGCAGCTTTAATTAATTTTTATCCTTTTACAGATTTAACTCCTGAAAAAGTGATTTCAATAATTAAGGATTTAAAAAATAATATACCTATTAAAACTATTGCTGATAACCCTAAAAGTAAAATACAATACATTCCTGAAGATGATAAAACTGTATTTTTTAAGGATTATACTCCTGGAAATTCAATAAACAAATTGAAAGAAAATAATGCGGATTCAATTTTAAAAACTATTGCTGATGTTAATTTAAAAGGTCGTGGCGGTGCATTTTTCCCTACAGCCTTAAAATGGCAAGCCTGTAAAAAAAATTCAGCTAAAACTAAATACATTATTTGCAATGCTGATGAGGGAGAACCTGGAACATTTAAGGATAAAATCTTACTTATGGAATTTCCTGATCTTGTTATTGAAGGAATGATTATTGCAGCTTTTGTTGTAGGTGCCAAAGAAGGTATTATCTATTTAAGAGCAGAATATAAATATTTATTGCCAAAACTTAAAGAAACAATCCATAACTTCTATAATAACAATTATTTAGGTGATAAAATTTTAGGCATTAATAACTTCACCTTCAATTTAAAAATACAATTAGGTGCTGGAGCCTATGTTTGTGGTGAAGAAACTGCTTTAATTGAATCGCTAGAGGGTAAACGAGGAGAACCTAGAATTAGAAAATATTTTCCAACAGATGTTGGATATCTAGGAAAACCAACCATTGTTAACAATGTTGAAACCTTTGCTAACGCAGCAAGAATTATTGAATTAGGAGCTGATTATTTTAAAAACATTGGAACTGAAAAAAGTAAAGGAACAAAATTAATAAGTGTTTCTGGTGATGTAGCAAAACCTGGAATCTACGAGATTGAATGGGGAATGACCGTTAAAGAACTTCTTCAATTATGTCAAGCTACTGCTCCAAATTATGTTCAAATTACTGGTCCTTCTGGTGAATGTATTAACGAAACTGAATTCAATAGAAAAATTTGCAATGAAGATTTAACCTGTGGTGGAGCCATTATGGTTTTTAACAAATTCAGAGGCATCATTAAAATTTTAGAAAACTTTACTAAATTTTTCAGGTCAGAATCTTGCGGTGTCTGTACTCCTTGCCGTGCAGGAAATCAAATTTTATTTGAAAAAATTAAAAAACTTAAAAAAGGTTTATGCACCTCAACAGATTTACAAGAAATAAAGGATTGGGGAAACATAATGAAATTAACTAGTCGCTGTGGTTTAGGTAAAACTGCTTCAAACACTTTTTCAACCGCAACAGAAAAGTTTAGCGACTATTTTAAATTTAAAATTTTAAGTGAAAACGAAAATCAAAACGTTGAATTTGATATGGAAAGTGCTATTCAAGATTTTGATAGTATTATTAAAGATAATCATCATTAATTTAAAACTCAACAATTATGAAAACTGTAACTTTTAAAATTGATGGTAGAGTTTGCACTACAAAAAAAGGAAAAAATTTAATTGAAGCCGCAAAACAAAACGGAGTCTTTATTCCAACATTATGCCATTTCAAAAATAGAAACCCATTAGGAACTTGCCGAATTTGCTCCATAAAATTAAATGGCAGAAGTATTGCAGGTTGCACTATTCAGGTAGATGAAGGCATGGATTTTGAAGTAAACTCTACTGAAATGTTAGATGCAAGAAAAGCTATATTAGAAATGATGTTTGTAGAAGGTAATCACTTCTGTCCCTCTTGTGAAAAAAGTGGCGATTGTGCCATGCAAAATTTAGGATACGAAATGGGTATTAGATATACTCGTTTTCCTCATTTATTTGTGGATCGATTGGTAGATGCAAGACCCGAACGTATTGTAGTAAATCAAAACCGGTGTATTAGATGTAAACGCTGTGTTGAAGAAGTAAAAACTAAAGATGGTTATACTGTTTTTAACGCTACCAATAGAGGAAATGAAACTGTTATTGGAATTGATTATAAACAAGAAGCAAAATTATCTGAAGTTGAGGCAGAACGTGCAATGGAAATTTGTCCTACTGGCTCTATTTTAGTAAAAGGAAAATCTGTGGCAAAACCTTTTGGTCAACGAAAATATGATTATGGACAATTAGGAGAAACTATTCCATTTAATAAAACTAAAATTAACCACACAAATGGAAATAAAAAAATAGTTGCTACCACTTCTTTAGCTGGTTGCTTTGGTTGCCACATGTCTCTGTTAGATGTAGATTTAGGTCTTTTAGATTTACTAGAAGTAATAGAATTCAATAAATCACCTATTACAGATATTAAAAAATTTAGCAAACACTGTGATATTGGTTTAATTGAAGGTGGTTGCTGTAATACTGATAATATTGAAGTATTAAGAGCCTTCCGCAAAAATTGTGACATTTTAGTTTCGGTTGGTGAATGTGCTATTTGGGGCGGTTTACCTGCCAATAGAAATACAATTCCTCTAGAAGAATGTTTAAAAGAAGCCTATTTAAATTCTATGACTAGTGAAGATAATGAAACTTGTATTCCCAATCATGAAGATATTCCTAAAATTTTAAACAAAGTATATCCAAATCACGAAATAGTTAAAATTGATTATCATATTCCTGGCTGCCCACCAAATGCTAACCATATTTGGAGTGTTGTTAAAAATATTTTATTCGATGAAGAATTTTCAATTGCATATCCTGAATTTAAATATGATTAATCAAAAATTGATCAAATGAAAACAAAAAAAATAATAATAGATCCTATTACTCGTGTTGAAGGCCACGGAAAAGTTACCATTAAAATTGATGAAAATGGCAAAGTAACTAATGCTTATTTACACATTGTTGAGTTTAGAGGTTTTGAAAAATTTATTCAAGGACATCCTTATTGGGAAGCTCCTGTACTAGTACAAAGATTATGTGGTATTTGCCCAGTAAGTCATCATTTAGCAGCAGCAAAAGCCATTGACCAATTAGTTGGTGTTGATCCTGAAAATTTATCTCCAGCCGCAACTAAATTAAGAAGATTATTACATTACGGACAAGTTTTTCAATCACACGCATTACATTTCTTTTATCTAGCATCGCCAGATTTGTTGTTTGGAATTAATGCTCCTGCCGAAAAAAGAAATATTGTTGCTGTCGCTGAAGCCAATAGAGAACTTGCCAAAAAAGGAATTTTAATGCGAAAATTTGGACAAGAAATTATCAAGGCAATTGCGGGTAAAAAAATTCATGGAATTATGGCAACACCTGGCGGAGTTCAAAAAACATTTACCAAAAATAAACGCTCCTATTTTTTAGATGGTACACAAATTCCAAATATTGATACTATGATTGAATGGTCACAAGAAATTATTGACTTTATAAAATCGTATCACGCCAAAAACAGTAATTGGATTAACCATTTTGCTGCATATCCATCAAATCATCTAAGTTTAGTTAATAAAGAAAATGGTGCTTTAGAATTTTATGATGGCAGACTTCGCTCTATAGATTTTGCAGGTAATGAATTATTAAACATTGAAGATATTGAATATAAATATCATTTTAAGGAAGCTGTTGAGCCTTGGTCATATCTTAAATTTCCATATATGTTAAAATACGGTAGAGAAAATGGTTGGAATAGAGTCGGTCCATTGGCACGTTTAAATACTTGTGCTTTTATTCCCACACCATTAGCTGAAGCTGAACGAATTATTTTTAAACAACAAAGTAATAATTCAGTTAATAATATGACCATGCACACACACTGGGCTCGTTTAATTGAAATGTTACATTGTGCTGAATTGATGAAAGAACTTCTATTAGATGATGAATTATTATCTGATGATTTAATTAGAGAAGGTATCTCTAGAAATAGAGGAATTGGAATTATTGAAGCACCAAGAGGCACACTAATCCACGAATACCACACAGATAATCAAGGGATTATTACCAAATGTAATTTAATAGTTTCTACAACACATAACAATGAAGCAATGAATAAAGCAGTTAGGCAAGTAGCTGAAAATATTTTAACAGATGTTCCTGAAATTACAGAACCTATGTTAAATCAAATAGAAATTGCTATAAGAGCTTATGATCCTTGCTTAAGTTGTGCCACTCACGCTTTAGGGGAAATGCCTTTAATTGTTGAAATAGAAGATAACAATGGAAACCTTATTGACAAAAAAATTAGATAAAACACTTATAATTGGTATTGGAAATAACACCAGACAAGACGATGGACTTGGCTGGTGTTTTTTAGACGCTTTAGAAAAAGAAGGTTACAATACCGATAATTTATTGTATAAATATCAATTAATGGTAGAAGATGCCGAAACTATATCCTATTATGATACTGTAATTTTTGTTGATGCTAGTAAAGATAACCTCAAAAATGGATTCTCAATTGAGCCTTTAAAAGCATCTTCAAAATTTGAATTTACAACGCATTCCGTTCCTCCAAATCAAATTTTAAATTTGTGTGAAACTGTATATCATAAAACACCCAAAGCATTTGTGATAAAAATTGAAGGTTTTAAATGGAATTATAAAATTTTGTTATCAAAACAGGCCAAACTAAATTTGAAAAAAGCACTTTTATCATTTAAAAAATTAAGCAAATAATTTATTTTCATTCAAAAAAATGATAAATACAAGTTTTCGACTTTCTTAGATAACACCTCTAAAATTATTAGTATATTCATATTATAGAAAATAAATCTATTTTATGAAAAAAATATTAATAACTATATTCTTATTATTAATTATAACTCCAGCTTTTGCACAAGTAAATAAATTCACACATCAAGATACGCTTAGAGGTTCTATTACAAAAGAACGTATTTGGTGGGATTTAAAACATTATAATTTAAACATAAAAGTAAATCCTAAAACAAAATCTATCTCAGGAAAAAATATTATAACCTACAAGGTGCTTAATAGCAATCAAATTATGCAAATAGAGTTACAAAAACCTATGAAAATTACCAAAGTAACTCAAAACAACACTACTCTTAATTATAAAAAAGATGGTTATTCTTATTTTATTGAATTAAAAAACAAACAACTGATAGGTGATAAAAATGAAGTAACTATATTTTTTAAAGGAAAACCCAAAATTGCTGTACTACCACCTTGGGACGGAGGTTTAACTTGGGAAAAAGATAGTAATGGCACAGATTTTATAGCAACTTCTTGTCAAGGTGATGGTGCTAGTCTTTGGTGGCCTTGTAAAGATCATATGTACGACGAGCCTGATAGTATGAATATAAATATTACAACCCCAAATAATTTAATGGATGTTTCAAATGGTAGATTAAAAAAAGTAACTATAAATAATGATAACACAAAAACATATCATTGGGTGGTAAGCAATCCAATTAGTAATTACGGAGTTAATATGAATATTGGTGATTATGCCCACTTTTCAGAAAAATATAAAGGTGAAAAAGGCATATTAGATTGTGATTATTATGTGCTGAAAGAAAACCTAATTAAAGCAAAAAAACAGTTCAAACAAGTTCCAAAAATGTTAGAAGCCTTTGAGTATTGGTTTGGGCCTTATCCTTTTTATGAAGACAGTTATAAATTGGTTGAAGTACCTTATTTAGGAATGGAACACCAAAGCTCTATAACTTATGGAAATCACTATCAAAACGGCTATTTAGGAAGAGATTTAAGCGGTACAGGTTGGGGATTAAAATTTGATTATATTATTATTCATGAATCTGGTCACGAATGGTTTGCAAATAATATAACCTATAAAGATATTGCTGATATGTGGATTCATGAAAGTTTTACAACCTATTCTGAAAGCTTATTTTTAGATTATTACTATGGTAAAAATGCAAGTAGTGAATATATTATTGGTCTAAGAAAAAATATTAGAAATGATAAACCAATAATTGGCAGTTATAATGTAAATAATTCTGGTTCTGGAGATATGTATTCTAAAGGTGCAAATATGCTACACACCTTAAGACAATTAGTGAATAATGATGCCAAGTGGAGAGAAATTCTTAGAGGTTTAAATAAAGAATTTTACCACCAAACAGTAACCACCAAACAAATTGAAAACTATTTAAGTGAACATACAAAAATTGATTTATCAGCCTTTTTTAATCAATACTTGCGAGATATTCAAATTCCAGCATTAGCCTATAAAATTTCTGATAACACATTAACTTATAAATGGATTAACATCGTTGACCATTTTGATATGCCTTTAAAAGTGAAGATAAATGATTCTGAAAAATGGATATTCCCAACAAATAAATGGAAGAAATTAAAACTAGATTCACCAGTATCAACATTTAAAATTGATAAAAACTTTTATGTAAAATCAAAAAGAATAGATTAGTTACCAAAAGCAGTCAACACTAACTTACGAGAGCCTCCACTATTTCTATGTTCACATAAAAAAATACCTTGCCAAGTTCCTATATTTAATTTACCATTTGTAATAGGTATTTGCAAAGAACTACTTAAAATAGAGGATTTAATATGTGCAGGCATATCATCAGCCCCTTCCATTATATGAGTAAAATTATTATTAATTTCTGGAACAAGCTGATTAAAATAATTTTCAAAATCTGTACGAACTGATGCATCAGCATTTTCATTAATAGTTAAACTTGCTGAAGTATGTTTTATAAAAACTTGTAATTGCCCAGTTTTAATATTTTTAATCTCTTCAAATTGATTTAAAATAGTAGCTGTAATTAAATGAAATCCTCTTTTGTAAGGATTTAGTCTAATTTCTTTTTGGTAAAATTCCATGTGATTAATTTTTATAACAATTTAGTAATTTAATACTTTTAAAGTAATTGTATAAAAAACTGCCTTTAAATTTCCTAACTTTTACAGTAATTACAAAACTACACGTCATAACGAGACCTGCGTAGCAGGGCGTGGTTATCTCTCCCTAAAAAAACAGATTGCTTCGTTGCACTCGCAAGGACGTCATAACAAGGAGCAACGCAATGAAGTTATTTCTTAAGGTTCTGTTGTAAGATAATGTGGAACTATCTTTCACGCTTATAGTCAGTACGTTATAGTCTTTAAAATAATTGAAAATTTATGCAATGTGTGATTTTCTGCACTTTTTCCTTGTACTGACCTGAAAATTCCACAATCTTCTAAAACAGAACCTTTCTTAATAAGAAATTAATATCATAAGATTGCCACAGTTTTTTCAAAACTTCGCAATGATAAAATCATATTCTAAAATGCTAATTCAATACATGTCCCACTATTTCATCGGCAATGGCTAAACAAGAAGTTGCTGCTGGTGAAGGTGCATTTAATACGTGAATATTACCATTATGTTTCATAATTTTAAAATCATCCACCATATTTCCATCATAATCAATAGCTTGAGCACGAACTCCTGCACGTGATGGTTGTACATCATCAGGTGTAATACTTGGCATCATATGTTTTAGTGCATTTACAAATAATCGTTTAGAAAAAGCTCTTTTATATTCATCAATTCCTTTATGCCAGTTTTTAAAAAATAATTTCCAAGTTCCTCCAAAAGTCAAAGCTTCAAAAGTATCTCTAAAACTAAAACTTGTTCGCTTATAACCTTCTCGTTTAAAGGTGAATACCGCATTTGGTCCACATTCTACTCCGCCATTAATCATCCGTGTAAAATGAACTCCTAAAAATGGATATTTTGGATCAGGAACCGGATACACTAAATTGTTTATTTTATGGGAGGCTTTATCAGTTAATTCAAAATAATCACCTCTAAAACCAACAATATGCATATCTAATTTTAAGTTATCTTTTTCAGCAGTTCTATCTGATTGCAAACCTGTACAAAAAATTACTTTTTCAGCAGTAAAGTTCCCTAAAGAAGTTTCTAATTCGGTTATATTTTCTTTTGAAGAAATCTTTTTAACTTTACAATCAGTAAAAAGTTTACTGTTAGGGTTAATATTTTCAACTAATTCTACAAATTTATTTGAAACCCCAACATAATCAATAATTCCTGTAGTAGGAACCCAAATAGCTTTTATGGCTTCAATAAATGGTTCTTTTTCTTTGATTTCATCTGCTGATAAAAACTGAATTCCTTCTGTTTTATTTTCTAATCCTTTTGCGTATATATCTTCTAGAATTGGTAGGTCTTCTTGTTTTGTAGCAACAATTATTTTCCCACAAATATCATATTTAATAGCATATTTTTTAGCAAATTCTACTAATTGGGCTCTTCCATTTTTACAATTTTTTGCTTTATAAGAACCTGGAGTATAGTAAATTCCTGAATGCATAACTCCTGAATTTCTACCCGTTTGATGCATTCCTACTTTAGATTCTTTTTCAAGTATCGCTATTTTTTTTTGAGGAAATTTTAATTGCAATTTATACGCTGTTGCTAAACCAACAATACCTGCTCCAACAACAATAAAATCATATTTATTGGACATACTTTGTTTTTCTAACAAAGGTCAGCAAAACAAAAGATAAAACAAAGAAAATACCTAAAAACAATACACTATATTGCATAGATCCAGTTAAAGAAACCAACATGCCAAAAATAATCATTCCAAATACAATAGCTAATTTTTCGGTAACATCATAAAAACTAAAAAAAGTAGCATGATCTTCAGTTTTTGGCAATAATTTTGAATAAGTTGAACGTGATAAAGATTGAATAGCTCCTAAAACCAATCCAATTAATGCTCCTAAGCCATAAAAATAATAAACTACATTTTCTTGATTTTTATCTAATGAGAAAGCGGAAACACAAACTACTGCCCAAATAGTAATTGTGATTTTTAAAGTAGCTAAATTTCCTATTTTATCTGATAATCTAGAAAATAAAAAAGCACCAACAATAGCAACTATTTGTACCAATAAAATAACTATAATTAAGTTTAAGGTTGGTAAATTCAATTCTTTACTACCAAAAATACCTGCCATTAAAATTATAGTTTGTACACCAACGCTAAACATAAAAAACGCTAACAAAAAGAATTTCAATTCATTATGCTTGAAAACTTCTTTGGCCACTACTTTTAATTCTTTTAAACCTTTCCAAATAAAATCTTTTTTAGGTTTTCTATTGTACACATTATTTGGCAATCGTTTATAGGTAATTTGTGCAAAACCAAACCACCAAATACCAACCAATAAAAAAGTGATACGAGAAGCCATTCCTGCATCTGGAATACCAAATAATTCGGGTTTATTAATCATTACTAAACTAAAAAGCAATAGAAATATAGAGCCTGTATAACCAAATATAAATCCTTTGGCACTAACATCATCTTGTTGTTCAGGATAAGCAACTTCGGGTAAATACGCATTGTAAAAAACAATACTTCCCCAAAAACCGATACTTGCCAAAATGGTAAAAACAATACCTACCCAAAGGGTTTCTTCTCCTTTAAAAAAGAATAAGCTCATAACTGATAAAGAACCAATTAAACAAAATGCTTTTAAAAATTTTAATTTATTTCCCGTATAATCTGCAATACCTGATAATATTGGAGAGATAAAAGCAACTACCAAAAATGAAAATGCTAGCGTGTAATCATACAATGTTGTTGGAGTCCATAGTGTTCCTAAAAACGAAATTTTCCCATCTATATTTTCAAAAGAATCTGTTAAACTACTGTAATAAATAGGAAAAATTGCCGTACTAATTACTAAAGAATATACTGAATTTGCCCAATCGTAAAATGCCCAAGCATTTATTAATTTTTTATCTCCTTTTTGTAACATAAAATAAAAACCGCTCTAATTTTTAGAACGGTTTACAATATACTATAAATATTTTTTATATGGATTGCTTATTGATTTGTGTTTAACTGTTGAGCATTATATTTTTTTGCCAAGGCTATGGCTGTTGGCAAATAAGCTTTCAGATTTTTAATCCTTGTTTGATCAGATGGATGCGTACTTAAAAATTCTGGCGGTTTATTTCCTTTGGATTGCTGACTCATTCTAATCCATAAATTAATCGCTTCTTTTGGATTATATCCTGCCATGGTCATAAAAACCATTCCTAATTTATCTGCTTCAGTTTCATGAGTTCTACTAAATGCTAATAAACCAACACCTGAACCAACACCAAAAGCTGTATTCCAAATTTGTCTAGTTTTTGGATCTTTATTAGAAGTACTCAACGCAACTGCAAGTCCCCCAGCTTGTTGTAATATTCCAGAAGTCATACGTTCTTGTCCGTGTTTAGCAAATGCATGAGCAATTTCGTGTCCCATTACCGCAGCAATACCATCTTTATTTTTACAAATTGGTAAAATACCTGTGTAAAAAACTACTTTTCCACCAGGCATGCACCAAGCATTTACTGTTTTATCTTCAATTAAATTGAATTCCCATTTATAACTATTCGCTTCCTTTACCATGCCATTTGCACGCATAAACCGATCTACAGCTTGAGAAATATTTTTTCCAACTTCTTTAATTTCATTGGTTTCCTTTACATTTTTAGAAATTTTATTTTCTTTTAAAAACCCTTGATATTGTGCAAAACTGGCAGGTAGCACTTGTTCATCACCTACAAAATTTAATCGTTTTCTACCAGTTATAGGAACCGTACTACAACTATACATAAATAAAAACAGTACGGATAAAGAGGTGATTTTTTTCATTTTTTAGTTTTTTTTAGAGAATTCTAAAATTACAAATTCTATATTTACATTCAAAATAAACTTTTTATGAACCGCCAAAAACCAGAAGAATTTAAACCACAAATTAATTATACCAAAATACCTAAACCCATTTTAATTATAGGTAAAGTGTTACAAGCTATTTCTACAAATTTAGCGACTAAATTTGCTATAAAAATATTTAGTACTCCTATAAAATTCAAAACTCCTGAACGTGAAAAGATAATGGAGAAAAGTGCTAAAAAGGAAATGGTTTTAATTCCTGAGTTACAAAAAAAAATCATGGTGTATTCTTACGGATATTCAAAAAGGAAAGTTTTATTGGTTCACGGTTGGTCTGGAAGAGGAACTCAATTGTATAAAATTGCCGATAAATTATTAGAAAATGGATTTATGACTATTAGTTTTGATGGCCCAGCTCACGGACACTCCACGGGTAAAACCACTATGATGAGTGAATTTATAACCTCCATAATACATCTTGAAAAAATATACGGCCCGTTTGAAATTGCTATTGGACATTCATTAGGCGGAATGGCGGTTTTAAATAGTATTAAACAAGGCTTGCAGGTGAAAAAAGCTATTAGCATTAGTGCAGGATGTGTAATTACGGATATTATTAAAGATTTTGTTGCCAAATTAGAATTAAAACCAATTATGGTTTCAAAAATTAAAGAAAATTTTTTTAAGAAATTTGGTGAAGATATTGATAATTATTCGGCTAATGTAGCTGCAAAAAAAGTTACTATTCCTGTCTTAATAATTCATGACACCAATGATAATGATGTTCATGTAAGTTGTGCACATAACATTCGTCAAAATTTACAACAAAATGAATTACTAATTACTAATAACTTAGGACATAGGCGTATTTTAAAAGATGACTTTGTTATTAAACAAATTATAAAATTTATTAAATAAACCTGTTGTGCATTATGATAAAATTTCGTCAATTCCTTTAGATTAGCAAACTGATAAAAACATTTAAATTTGTTAAAAGAAAAAGAATGGGGTGAACTAGGTCAGTTCGTAGTTTTTGATAACTAACACTCGTATTAGTCCCCATTCTTTTAAATCCGGTTACAAGGACCAAATAGAATTTAAGATCCGATGGGATATCGGACTACCTTATAAAGGTTTTAGTCAACGTAACCATTTTAATAAACTTAAATACAAAGTTATGAGAATTAAACAAACAATTGGTATTGACATCAGTAAATTAACATTTGATGTTCGTATACACAGTAATCA
>NZ_JAKIUR010000058.1 GCF_021647475.1 Lutibacter sp. | reverse complement strand
TGATTTGTGTGCTAAATCTGCGATACAAAACAATCCTGAAATGAAAATATATTATAAGCGTAGAGTCGAACAAGGCAAAAATAAAATGAGTACAATTAATATAATCAGATGTAAATTATTAGCTAGATTTTTTGCAACTATAAAACGACAAACACCTTATGTAGATATACTAAAATATGCTGCCTGAAAATATTTGAAATATATTTGGTGGAGTCATAGAATACGTTATGACGTGAGAAAGTGTATAAAATTCCTCATAACAACGTCATTGCGAGCGGAATGAAATGTAGTGAAGCAATCTGCTGCTTCTATTGATGAGATTACTTCGTCGTTATCTCTTCCTCGTAATGACGTGAGAAAGTGTGTAAAATTCCTCATAACAACGTCATTGCGAGCGGAATGAAATGTAGTGAAGCAATCTGCTGCTTCTATTGATGAGATTACTTCGTCGTGCCTCTTTCGTAATGACGTGATGAGATAGAGTGACAGATTACTTCGTCGTTATCACTCCTCGTAATGACGTGAGAAAGTGTGTAAAATTCCTCATAATAGCGTCATTGCGAACGGAATGAAATGTAGTGAAGCAATCTGCTGCTCTATTGATGAGATTACTTCAGTCGTACCTCTTTCGTAATGACGTGATGCGATAGAGTGACAGATTACTTCGTCGTTATTACTCCTCGTAATGACGAAATAAAGTGTGAAATACTCCTTGTAGTAATATTTTAAGTTCCCCTGAAAAACAGAACAGTGCTAATGGTTTTTATGATTATTTTAAAATCCATAATTAAGTTACGCTCTCTAATATAATATAAATCGTATAGCAATTTTTTATGCTGGTCTTGCATGGTATTTGCGTAAGGATGCTTTACTTGTGCCCAACCTGTTAAACCGGGTTTTATCACGTGTCTTAAAGCATAAAATGGTAATTTTTTAACTAATTTATCTACAAATTCTCTTCGTTCAGGACGAGGACCAATCAGGCTCATTTCTCCTTTTAGAACATTAATAAATTGGGGAACTTCATCAATTCTAGATTTTCTAAGAATCCTACCAAATGATGTTATTCGTTTATCATTTTTTTCTGCCCAAACTGCTCCATTTTTTTCTGAATCTGCAATCATAGTTCTAAATTTTATAATAGCAAATTCCTTTCCTTTTTTACCAACTCTTTGTTGTTTATAAAATAGTTTCCCTCTATTTCCAACTAAATTTCCAATAACAATAAATGGAATTAAAATAATTAAAATAACAATTCCGATTAACGAAAAAATAATATCTAGTAAACGTCTAAAAGCTACATATAAATTATTTTGATGACTTTTGCTAAACGAAAAATTATTATAGAAATCTTCTGACAAATGATCTTCAGAAATACGGCTAGTTTCTTCTTCTATAAAATCATCAATACTTCTAACCACCATTCCTTTTTCAAATAGATCAATTAACTGGTTATTAATTTTATTTTGAATTAAATTTAATTTAGTTGAAGCCACAATAATTTCATTGACAAAATACTTTTGTACATAACTTTCTAGATTTACAGTATCTATATTTACAAATGGAATTTCGTTATCTTCAATAGGTTGATTTGAAATATATCCAATAAATCGATTCGAATTTAAATCAATTTTAGTTATTTCCAATAGCTTTTTAACGGTTTCTGAATTAGCAATAATTAAAATGTTTTTAGAAAACCGAGGTGCAAAAATAAATTTTATATACAACCATCTATTTAAAAATATTGCACTAAAAAGACCTAAAATAAAATAAGCAACTTGGATTCTGTTTTCTGGTAATTCTGGAGATAAAACTGGAGTAAAAACATAGAAAATGGAAGTAAAAATAATGGTTATAAAAACACTTCTTAACGTTAAATAAATATCACTTGCTACTTTTAGCTGATACATTTCAAAAATTTCTCCAAAAAAATAGATGTAAAAAATTAATAAAAGTGTCCAAGTTAAACTT
The DNA here is from genome assembly GCF_021647475.1 of Lutibacter sp. GTDB lineage: Bacteria > Bacteroidota > Bacteroidia > Flavobacteriales > Flavobacteriaceae > Lutibacter. The sequence goes on along the minus strand of NZ_JAKIUR010000058.1, from coordinate 14,182 downwards.
TTAGGATTCGAAAAATTTAAGTAAGAATAATCGGTAAAAACAGTAACTAAATAAAAGCAGCATAATACAAAAGCAATATCCATAATACGTAAATATATTTTACGCTCTGAAATACTAAAATGAATGTTTTTTGGTTGGGGCATTTAAAATAGGTTTAAATATTGGTTACTTAAGCATTCAAAGTTAGGTTATTTTTTATAATATATATTTCAACTTCCATAATTAAAAAATTTATTTCTGATTGTCCGTAATCCTACATAATGTTCGTCACCCTGAACTTGTTTCAGGGTCGTATTCAATAAAACACTGGTTATCAAATGGAAATGAGATGCTGAAACAAGTTCAGCATGACGTTGTTCTTTATTATTACTATTTACGGACACAAAAAAATTATTTTACTATTTTCTTTAAAAACAATTGTATAAAATAATAAAAGGAGACAACTATACTAAGGTTTTCAAATTCTCTATAAATTTTCCAATTGTATTTGAGTAAATCCCACTTATTACTTGATACGGAAAAATCCCTTTTAGTGTAGTATGCCAAAGGTTTATTTATACCATGTGCTAAAACTCCAGATTTAGTTATTTTTAGCCATAATGCCCAATCTTGTCTTTTCTTAATGTTAGGAAAATATACCTTCCCCAATTGTTTTACAGAATACATTGCTGTTAAACAACCAATATAATTATTAGTTAATAAATTTTTATAGGAAATCTTTTGCTTAGCTTCTATCATTTTTAGTTTTACACCTTCCTCATTCACAGAAAAATAGGATGTAAAGGATAAGGCAATTTGTTTTGATTCCATAAAGTTCAATTGGATTTCTAACTTTTCTGAATCCCATAAATCATCGCTATCTAAAAAAGCCATATAATCTCCTTTTGACAACTCAATAGCTTTATTTCTAGCAACTGCTGGTCCTGAGTTCTTATTAAGTTTAATCAATTTTATTCTTTCACCTTTACTAATAAAATCATTAATAATTTTAACAGAATTATCTGTAGAACAGTCATCTACAATAATCAATTCCCAATTTTTATAGGTTTGATTAATAACACTTTTAATAGTAGCTGCTATAAATTTTTCACAATTAAAATTCGGGGTAATTATTGATACTAATTTATCCATACTGTCTTTAACCGATTTCTGAAATGAAACTTTTTGTTTTTTGTTGATTATTAGAATTTAGGTTTTGATGATCTATAATTTCATAAACTAAATCGTGCTTAAAATATTTTTCAATTTCCTTTTTTACCAAAACTAAATCATTTTTATTTAAAGTTTCGGCAACTTTAAAAATTAAATTTCCTTTTGATTTTTGAATTACTTGATAGGTTAAAAATAAAGCATTTTCTATCCCCAAATTCTTGAAAATATAATAGAGGTACAAACTTGGATAATTGTTTTTAGAGCCATAAATTATAGAACCTACTCTACCCGTAACTTCTTCAATAATTAAATGTTTCATACCACAAGAACATTTTTTTTCTTTTGGAGCTAGTTTAATATAATCTCCTAATTTATATCTAATTACAGGAAAAGAAGTCATTTGTAAATTAGTTACAATAACCTCATTATCAATCACTTCAACTATAACGCCTTCCATATTAATATGCATATTTCCTTTAGAACATTCAAAAGCAATAATACCTGTTTCGGCTGCACCATATTCACTTATCATTTTTAAACCAAATGCCTTTTTAACTTCACTTTGATAGCTATCAAAAATCTTTTCAGAAGTTCCTTTAACCATTTTTAATTTAAAATGATTTGATAGATTATTCTTATTAATATATTTTGCAACTTCATATATCATTGATGAATATCCGTGTAAAAAATTAGCTTTTTTTAACTTTTTAATAAATTTAAGTAATGGTTTTTCTTCAAAACTAAATATTCTAAATCGATTTTGTAAAACATCTAGCAACTTAAGTTTTAATCGTTTAAAAATAGATAAATTATAGCCCCAAAAATAACCATTCAATTCCCAAGGCTTAACATTAAACCAAGAATATCCTCTAAAAATTGAAGCTCTATTAAATGAATCAGCAGATTCATTTCGTAAAAAATTTAAAGATTGCCCTGTACTTCCAGAAGTATTTGCTTTAAAAACTTTTTTAAATTTAATAGAAGTTTGTATCGTAGATTTATTTTTTATTAAATCAGATTTGGTTAAAATAGGTAATTTTTGAATATCTTCTAAAGTTTTAATTTCAGATGGATGAATCCCAATTTTATCAAATATTTGCTTATAATAATCAGATTGATTATAAGCTATTTTAATTAATTTTTGTAGTTTTTTTAATTGATAAGTTTTAATAGAACTCAAAGACCACCTTTCGGATTCTTTTAAAAAATTGAACCAATTATTTAAAGATGGATTTCTTAATTTTTTACCGATATTAAATATAAGTTTGTAAAACACTATGTTAGTAATTTTAACCATTGATTTGTAATACCTTTAATATCAAATGTTTCCGCTTTTTTTCGTGCATTGGTTGATAGTTTATTTGCCAATGTAGGACTATTTATTAACCGTTTAATGGCATTAACCATTTCAATTTTATTATTGGGTAAAACCAACAATCCATCCACTTCATTATCAATTAAATAAGATAATCCACCTACATTAGTTGAAACAATAGGAAAACCCAAAGCCATAGCTTCAATAATGCTCACAGGCATATTATCAATGGTTGTTGTATTGATAAAAATATTATATTTTATTGAAAGTTGATGCCATTCTTCTTTTGGTAAAACGCCTGTAAATTTAATACTTTCATAAATTTCAAGCTTTTTTGCTAATTTTTTAGCCTCACCCAAAGTTCCATCTTTATCTGGTCCAACCATACATAAAGTTGCATTAGAATATTTCTTTTTTAATTCAAACAACACATTTACAGCTAATAACGGATTGTATATTTTATCAAAAGCACGTACCCAAAGTAAATTTGGTTGACTATTTTTCCTTTCGATAAATTGATAATCAGCTAATGTAATTGGATTTGGAATATATTCCGTTTTAAAATTGCATTTATTAAATTCCACTTCCAAATATTTTGATGGAGTAACATTTTTATAAGAATTATCAAATATTAATTTTGATAAAAATGGGTTTTTATGTAATCTATGAGGTAAATTTCCTCCATGTAAAATAGAAATATATTCTATTTTAAAAAGTCTAGCCAATTGAGAAATAATTACTGCATACCAAAAATTTAAGGTACTAAAAGTATCAATTAATATAAAATCAACTTTGTTTCTAAGTTTTATAGTTGTGGTACACATAGCAAACAAACGAAGGATTCTATTTTTTTTTGAAGAAGATTTTATAACCTCAAAGCCTTCAGCTGTTAGCAAACTGCTTAAAGTTTCCATAGCTGAATGATACTTGCTGTTTTTAGCAAAATTATTTCCTATATATAAAATTTTCTTCATTTATTTTTAATGTTATTAAACTTAATCCATAAATAAATCCCGGAAATGCAATACGCATTGCCGAGTGATTAATGGTTAAAAACCAAAATAGAAAGAATGCACCTAAAAATGCTCTAGCTAAATTAGATTGATTTTTCATGCTTTTTATAGGCACAACTATCAATAAAAACAAGATTATTAATCCAATCATTCCGTGTTCGCTTAATAATCTGCTTACTTCATTATGTGATGCGGCATATCTATCTAATTTATCTAATCTATAAAATTTACTTCCACCAACTCCCAACCCAAAAAATGGATGATCTAAAAAGCCTTCTAAATCTGTTTCAAAAATTATTACTCTTCCAGTTGAAATATCGTTTTTTTCAATTCCAGCTGCATTCTTATTGGTATATCGGTTCATTAGCATCCCACCCGTTAAATTTGAGGTGTATAGTAACAAAGCAATTCCAAAAAATACAAATAAAGTTGCAAATTTTATCAAATTTTTCAATTTATCTTTAGTTGCTAAAATGTAAAAAAATGTAAAAAAACCTATTGCTAAAAATGATGTTAGAATTCCTCCTCTAGAAAACGTTAACAAACCTCTAAAAATTAAATAGATTAAAAGAAAAATATCTATTAAAAATACATGAAATATTCGTTTTTTAAAAAATAAATATACTGTAACAATAAAAATACCTAAGCCCAAAATAGTCGCTACTTGGTTAGGCCCAAATCCACCAGAGGTTGCAAAATTGGCTTCCGTATTAAAGGTAATATCTTTAATATCAGGAGATTTAAAATATAACAAACTTAGCATAGAAATTATAGGTAATAACATATAAAATAACATGTCCATCAACTTTTGTAACGTAATTTTTCGCTTATAAAAATAAATTGCAGAAACCCCTAATAAAATAGGACCACTTAAATTAAATGCAACTGCTTTTCGTATAGATTCTGTAAAAGGAATATTAGTAAAAGCTATTCCTATTAATAATAAAAGAATATAAATTAAATAGGTTATTGAAACTGCATGTTTTTTCTTTTCTACAAATAAACCTAAAAGCAAGAAAAGTAAAACTGAGTATTTTGGCAACTCATAAAAAAGTGTACCACCAGACATTCTAAATAAAACCTCTGCTCCAACTAAATAAGCACTCCAAAGCATTGCTTCATTGTGTTTATTTTTAGATTTAATAATAAACAAAATGCCAAATGCAACAATTAAAGTAGAATATACTTTTGCAACAATCCCTACAAGCAATAAAACTCCTAAAACAAGATGAATTATAGCTAGAATTAGCCTGCCATATGAAGTTTTACTATTCAATGATATATTTTAATTAATTTAGAAATATACTTTTCTTTAGAAAATTTTGAAGTTACCGTATTAAATAATTCTTCTCCTAAAGTTTTAGATAATTTTGGTTTATTTATTAGTTTTAAAATTGCTTCTCCTAATAATACATCATTATTAGGAGGAACTATCAATCCGTTAATTTCATTTGTTACTACATTTGCACAATCGCCTACATTAGTAACTACTACGGATAATTTTGCCAATCCATATTCTAATAAAGCAACAGGTAATCCTTCTGATTTTGATGCTAAAATTCCAATAGTAGCTTGCTCTAAAATAAATGCTATATCCTGACATGCTCCATATAAAAATACAGTATTAGTTAATTGATGTTTGATGATGAAAGATTTAATACTATCTGAATAATTATTCATTAAATCTAACCCAATTAAATGTAAGGTCCAATCTGAATGTGTTTTTTGAACTTTTATAAAGGCTTTTAACAAATTAATGTGATCTTTTTCAGGTCTAAAATTAGCTAAACATAGTATTCTAGTATTATTATTTTTCTTTAAAAAAGTTGTTTCTTTAATTTTAGCGTTAAGAGATGCAAAATTTGGGAGGTAATAATTGTTTTTAGACTTTAGAGTTGAAATAGCCCATTCTTTTAATTTTAAATTTACAGAAATTGTTGAATTAAATATATTAGATATTCCAATCAAAAGAATTTTATTTAATATGGGAAGGTTTTCACTATTTCCATAATGATTATGCCATACTAACTTAACACTTGGATTCATAACTTTTATTATAGAAGCTATAAAATAGGAAGATGAATGTGCATGAATTATAGCTATTTGATTCCTTTTAATAAATTTACTCAATTTTATAAAAGTATTTATACCTAAAGATGATTTTTTATTTAAAAACAGATAACCTACCTCATCATTAATTTTAGTTTTTAAATCTCCTTCTATACGAGTAGCACATAAAAATGATTTTATACCGTTTTTTGCTAAACCATTAGCAATATTTACTGCCATCATTTCTGCACCTCCTGGGTTTAAGGAATCTATAATTTGTATGACTTTTAGTTTATTTTTCATTACTGCTATACAGTACTTATTTTATTATTCTTTTGTCAAGCTGAGAATGACGTTGTTTTCGTCATGCTGGACTTGTTTCAGCATCTGTTACTTTCTCTTTTATATCATGAGATTCCGCAACCAGTACGGAATGACGTTGTTTTCGTCATGCTGAACTTACCTGTCCGGCAGGCAAGCTTCCTTCAGTATCTTTTACTTATTAAACTTAGTTTTCTTTTAATTCCTTTAAAAGATTCCCAGTCAACACTTCGACTACGCTCAGTGACCTACTGAGAATGACGTTGTTTTCGTCATGCTGAACCTGCCTGTCCGGCAGGCAGGCTTATTTCAGCATCTGTTACTATATAACTTACATTTCATCATACAAATCTACTAAATCAGGATTATTTTCTTTTATTAAATTCCATTTCCATTCTTTATTCCAATTTTTTAATTGTTTTTCTCTATTTATAGCTTGATTTATCTCTGTAAAAGTTTCAAAATATAATAATTCATTAACATTATATTTTTTTGTAAACTCTGAACCTATACTGTTTTTATGATCTTCAACTCTTTTAATTAAATTAGAAGTTACCCCAATATATAAAACTGTTCTATTTTTATTACTTAAAATATAGGTATAACTTTCTTTCATTATTTTTCAATTAGCATTTAAACTTCATTTCAAAAGATTCCCAGTCGAGCTGAGAATGACGTTGTGTTTCGTCATGCTAAACTTACCTGTCCGGCAGGCAGGCTTCCTTCAGTATCTTTTACTTTCTCTTTCATATTAAAAGATTCTCAGTCAAGCTGAGAATGACGTTGTTTTCGTCATGCTGAACTTGATTCAGCATCTGTCACTTATTAAACTTAATTTTCTTTTTAATTCTCGTCAAAAGATTCTCAGTCAACACTTCGACTACGCTCAATGACCTACTGAGAATGGCGTCGTTTTCGTCATGCTGAACCTGCCTGTCCGGCAGGCAGGCTTATTTTAGCAACTTCCCAATTTCCTTTTCAAACTTTTCCAATGTATATTGCCTTGACCACTCCATTGCTTCTTTTACTTGTATTTGATATTTTTCATTATCACAAATATAGCTTTCAACAACTGAAACAATTTCATTTATATTTGGATTTGCAATTGCTCCTCTACTCCCATTTCCTAACATAAACGGAATGCAAGATACATTACTCGAAATTGGTAAACAACCCCAAAACATAGCTTCAGCAACAACTTTTGGCCAACCTTCTGATTTGGAAATAAATACTAAGAAGTGAGCCTTTTTATACGCTTCTTTTACTATTTCTTTTGAAGTATTTCCATGAAGAATCACTTCCTTTTTTAAAGAATGTGTACGAATATAATTTTCTAGTTTAGATTGTTCAGTACCTTCACCATATACGTCAAGTTGCACTGTATACCCTTTTTCTTTTAGTTGATGAATTACTTGGACACTTAATAATGGTTGTTTTCCTGGTGTTAATCCTCCAACAAATAAAAAATGGTATTTATGAGATTCCGCATCAGGTGCGGAATGACGTTTGGTGTCTTTATTACTATAAATTTGAGATGTAGCAATCTGCTCTTCTAATAATTCCTTTTCCGAATAACTTGCCGTAAAAAAAGGAACAATATTTTTACTTTGGTTAGCCCACTCTCCATAAACTAATACTTTTGCATTTTTAGTTAAAAACGTATTGCTTACTAGCCATTTTTGAAAACGATAACTTAAAGGCTGCTTACTTTTTGGATCCCAATTACCTGCATATTTTATAGTTTTAGGCTTTGAAGGAAATGCAATTTGGACAATACTTCCCAATAATCCTATGTTGCCTGGGCAACGCAAATGAATGTGGTCTGCCCATTTCATTGCTTTATAAATATTCAGAAGGATTTTGGGTATTTTAAAAATAGCGTTTAATCCATTTTTAAATAATGTAATATCAAATGAAGGTATTTCAATTAATTTAATTTCATCATTGCGAGGAGTGTGCGACGTGGCAATCTGTTCGTTAGATAAGATAGCTTCACCTTGCCTGCCTGCCGGACAGGCAGATTCGCTATGACGTTCGGATTCGTCATTGCGAGGAGTGTGCGACGTGGTAATCTGTTCATTGGATAAGATAGCTTCACCTTGCCTGCCTGCCGGACAGGCAGATTCGCTATGACGTTTTGTTTCATTATGCTGAAATTGATACTTACTTTCAATAGCAGCTATTTCTTCATTTGAAACTGGTGCAACAATTTTAACCTCATCTACATATTTTAACCATAAATTCATTTCACGTACATAAGGTTCATAAGCGAAAACATCTTTCTCTTTAATTTTATGAACAGCATGTGTTATTATCGTGAATTTCAAACTATTGAATTATAAAAATTAATATTTTCTTTTACTAATTTAGTAGCACTAAATTTATTAATAACTTCATTTTTAGCATTTTCACTTAATTTAATTCCTAATTCTTTATTTATTAAAATTTTTATGATTTTTTGAGCAATATCATTGGAATTAAAAGGATTGCATGCTAACCCTGAAACCTCATTTGTAATTATTTCATTAAATGGAGGAATATTACTATAAACTATAGGTTTATGCATTGCCATAGCTTCAACAAGTGTCAATCCAAAGGATTCCATATGTGATGGATATACACATACGTGGGCTTTTGCTAAAATCTCAGGTATTGCATAGTAAGGCATTGTACCATAAAATTTAATAGCTTTTAAGTCTTCCAAAGGTATTATTGTTTTAATATGATTAATGTAGGATTTTATAGTATTATTAGACCAATCTCTTCCTACTAAGTGTAGTGTTGCGTTTGGAATTTTCTTTTTAACTATTGAAAAAGCTTCTACTAATTGTTTAACTCCTTTTTTTTCACAGATAGTACCAATAAAAAGAATAGCATTTAATTCCTGCTTAATTTCATTTTCATTATTAAATTTACCAAAATCAATAAAATTATAAATGGTTTTAAAGGAAAGTTTAAATTGAAGTAATTGTTGTGTAGTTTCACCCACATAATTACTAACCGCAATCAATGCATCTGCTTTTTTAAACGACTGTTTTTCTTGAAATGCTCTCCAAAAAGCAGTTTTTTTATTTAAGGTTATCGCAAAAAAATGATGACCTCCATGCATTCGTATTACCTTTTTGTAAAAAGTCCTTTTAGGTAAAAACGCAAATGAAAGTTCAGAGCCCTCAACTATATCTACGGCTAGTATTTTGTTTATTTCCTTTATTTTTTTTTGAATTCTAAAAGAGTTGAAAATAAACTTACCAAATTTAGCAGAAGATTGTTTTATACTATAAATTTTAACTCCTTCATCTAATTCTTCTCCAATATTTTTATCACTACTAGTTATTCCAATAACTGAAACACTAATGCCTTTTTTCACCAAATTTCTTGCTAAATTTTGCACAAAAGTTCCAATACCACCATGAGGCAGAGCTTTATAAGGATATTCATTGGTTAAAAAAACTAGGTGCATGAGATTAATGTATTTGCTATGTTTTGAGAAGCTATTTTTCGATGTTCGGCAATCCTATCTAACCAAACTTCATTGTCTAACTTAGGTTTTTCAAAAATAGTATTTAGTACCTTTTTAATTTCATTTCTTGAATTTAACCAAATTACCGAATTTAAAGCTTCCATACTTTTAAAATGTTGAAATTTATAAATAGTATCTATATTCCAAGCCTTAGAATTAATGGTATTATAATTTATATAAATAGCGAATTTATTAAACATGGTAAAATCATGAGCCATAGTTGAACCTACATTTATAACTGCATCACAATAAAATGCAGTACTTACTAATAGCTCCAAATCATTATAGGTTGGATAAATAATTTGCCAATTATCTTTATCATTTTTATCAAAACTCCATAAAGGAACTGCTTCTTTTATAATAGTTGGATATTTTGAAATAATACTTTGAAATCTACCCGAAACATCTACAGGTGCTCTTCTCAATAAAATTTGAATATTTAATTTTTCTTTTTGAATTACATCGGCTAAATCATCAAGGTAACTAGGATCAAAAGGTGAAGTCAATGTATCATCACCTGAAAAACAAATTATTTTTTTTGATGCATCTAGCTTATATTTATTGTAAAATACTTTTTTATTTAAAATGAATTTATTGTTATAATAAAATTCAAATTGGGGAGTACCTGTTATATTTATGTTAGTATCTTTAATTTCAGGGTAGTATAAATTTAATTCCTTTTTCATATATTCTGACCAGACTATATATTTATCTGTTCTAACTGTCAACCTTGCTTTTGGCAAATTATCCCATGAAAAAATTGCTCCAACAGTGCTAATATTTAATTGTTTTGCAGCAGTAATTAATGGCACTACTTGTATTGCCCGTTGATGTGTAGAAAAAACAACCTCGGGATTTATAGTTTTTAATAATGATTTTTGAAGATTACAATCACTTTCTACAGCTTTGGTATATTTTTTTTCGAATTTTAAAATTCTCTTATATTTTTTTGAAACGTACTTTCCTAGTAGTTGAACTAATTTATAAAAAACTGCCTTTTTAAAATTACTCGTATTAGGATTCCAATTATTTAATATAGTATTGTTTGCTGTTATCTTAGTGTTGTGTACTAGCCTAGCATAACAAACAACCTCTCTCAAATATTTTTGATAATAAGATTCTTTATAAACTGGTAATTTATACGTTTTAAACTTAGTTTTATGGACTTTATTAATTTCTTCAATAGCTTCAATAGAAACCGAATGCAATAAAATTATTTCACAATTTTTATGTTGTAATTCATCTACCAATTCAGAATATAGGTAGTTTCTAATACCTGTACCATCAGGAATAACAAAGCAAATTTTTTTCATCTAGCTATTTAAATCATTAAACTGTTTTTGTTGACTTATTTCCCAAAATGTATTCTTCTTCAAAATTTCTATAAATTTTTGGGCAGAATTTCCTCCTCCAAAATCACTTTTAATCCCCAAACTTGGAACTGATTCTACAGATTTAATTTGCTCAAGTATATCCTTTTTTGAATAGTTACCATTCAAAATAATTTTATTTAAAACCCTGTTTTGCTGTCTAGTACCAATATTTATAGTTGGAATTCCATAATAAGGTGCTTCTCTAACTCCAGCACTTGAATTCCCAATAATAAAATCTGTATTTTTTAATAAAGTTAAAAAATATTCAAATCGTAATGATGGTAGTACTCTAAAGTTTTTGTGAATCTTAATTTTTTGATAAGCATCTAGTATTATTGAAGACCCTAAATCATTATTTGGGTAAATAACCACATAATTTTTATTACTTTCTATAAGTGCTGAAACAAAATTATTTGCGTATTCTTTAATCTGTTCAAATTCAGTAGTTACAGGATGAAACATAGCAATAGCATAATGATTAAAAGTAATATCATAATACTCTTTTACTTCGGTAATAGCTGGTAAATCATTAGAAAACATAATATCCACATCAGGTGATCCTATCTCAAAAATAGAATTAGAAAGTTCTCCCATTTGAAGCAACCTTTTTTTGGCTTCTGTATTGGAAACAAAATGAATATGACTCAATTTACTCACTGAATGCCTGATAAGTTCATCTATGGTTCCCGAAATTTCGCCTCCTTCAATATGTGCTACTAAAATATTATTTAAACTTCCTACAATAGCACCTGCCAAAGCTTCAACTCTATCGCCATGTACAACTATCAAATCTGGTTTTAATTTTTTAATATAGGCCGAAAAACCTTCAATAGTTTTAGCTAAAGTTAAATCCATCGTGGTTTCATGAGTAAAATTTTCAAAAGTGGAAATATTTTTAAAACCTGCCTTTTCCACTTCTATTAGCGTATAACCATATTGCTTTTGTAAGTGCATTCCTGTTACAAAAATATGTGCTTCAAACGCTTCATTATTTTGAAGAATTTGCAGCAAGGATTTTATTTTTCCAAAATCGGCTCGTGTGCCTGTTAAGAATACTATTTTTTTCATTAATTATGACTTCATTTTGTACGTTTAAATTACTTCTCGATACTATTTAACTCCATTTCATTTCGTTAAATCACCTGCCCGCCGGCAGGCAGGCTCGAAGTGACGATTGTTTATATTTTTAACTAAACTCTTTCAAATAAAAATCACTCGAAGTGACGTTTCTTTATTACTCGTCCGTTCGAGTGGTTTTAGTAAGAATGAAATTCTTAGTAAAACTGTATCGAGAACTTATGTTTAAAACTTCTTCCTTGCTAAATTAATTAAACTATCAAATTCTCCATTAATTAATGCTTCTTTTTTTGTTTTTGACCATTTTTTTATTTGTTTTTCTTTCTCAAATGCAATATTAATATCTGTAAACTCTGCATAAAACACTAAATCAATAGGTCTTCTTTTAAATGTATAACTATTTTTATGAAAACCTATTTTATGTTCATCCATTCTTTTTGATAAGTTACTGGTTACACCTGTATAATAGGTTTTATCGGAACATTTTAAGATATATACATAGCTTTTTTTCATAGGTTTCTTTTAATATTACTTCTCGATATAATTTTCTCCGAAAATCACCTGCCTTCCAGCGAGGCAAGCTCGAAGTGACGTATAATTTATTCATTACGTCCGTTCGAGTGGTTTTATTAAGAATGAAATTCTTAGTGAAATTGTATCGAGAACTCGTTCAAAAAGACTTCTCGATACAATTTTCTATCGAAAATCACTCGAAGTGACGATTGTTTATATTTTTAACTAAATTATTCCAAATAAAAATTGCTAAAATCACGTTATACTTAACTCTTCGTCTGCTCGAGTAACAAAGCGTATAAATAACTCACTTCCTAATTACTTCTAGATACAATTTTCTACTGAAAATCACCTGCCTTCCGGCGAGGCAAGCTCGAAGTGACGTATAATTTATTCATTACGTTCGTTCGAGTGGTTTTATTAAGAATGAAATTCTTAGTGAAACTGTATTGAGAACTCGTTTATTCAATGTCCTCCCAACTCAATTGTTCATCATTTAAAATATCTCGTTTGGCTACTTTTCCTATGATTGAATTATACTTCTCAGCTAAAATATCACCTGTACCTGGGCGTTTTACCCAAATATTCTTTTTAGTAAACTCCTCTCCTTTTTTAATAGTTGTAATGCTACAAACGGTTGCAAAGGCAAAATCAATAGTTACTTGTTCTTCTTTTGCGGGTTTTTTAGTACCACCTCTCATCTGCCATATTTCCTTAGTTCCTTTTATTAGACCTAAACAAGTCTGCTCATCCATACTACACACAATATCTGGTCCTGTACGTTGCATGGTATCTGTAAAATGGCGTTCTAAAATGCTTGCTCCTAAGGCTACTGCTCCTAAACAAGCATTATTATTAAGTGTATGATCTGACAAGCCGAAAACTTTATCTGAAAATGCTTTATGCATTTCTAATAATGCTCCATAACGCACCAACTTTGCCGGCGTTGGATATAAATTTGTAGTGTGCAATAAAGCTACTGGCACGTTATATTTATCAAAAATTTCGACTGCTTTTTTAATGCTTTCTACCGTGTTCATTCCAGTACTTAAAATTACTGGTTTTCCAAATGTTGCAATATGTTCTAATAACGGATAATTATTACACTCTCCTGAGCCTATTTTATAGGCTTTTACATTCATTCTCTCTAACCTGTCAGCGGCTGCTCTTGAAAATGGTGTAGAAATAAAGAGCATTCCTTTGCTTTCTACGTATTCTTTTAACTTAAGTTCATCTTCTTCATTTAAAGAACAACGCTTCATAATTTCATAAATAGAAACAGTTGCATTGCCTGGAATAACTTTTTTTGCAGCTCCACTCATTTCATCTTCAACAATATGTGTTTGATGTTTTACCACTTCAACTCCTGCTCTTTTTGCTGCGTCCACCATTTCAAAAGCGGTTTGTAAGGAACCTTCATGGTTTATTCCTATTTCTGCAATTACTAATGGTGAGTAATCAATTCCTATTTTTCTTCCTGCTATTTCTATGGTTGGGTTCATCTTCTATATTTTATTTTTTTAATGCTATTCCTTTTCGTCCGTTCGAGTGGTTTTGCAAGAATAAAATTCTTATAAAACTGTATCGAGAACCTTTGTTACTTCAAAATACTTCTCGATACGATTTAACTCCATTTTATTTCGTTAAATCACTCGAAGTGACGTACTTATTATATTCATTTTCAAAATAATACTCAACATTACAATGATTCCTTTCCGTCAGTTCCTTTAGATTAGCAAACTGATAAAAACATTTAAATTTGTTAAAAGAAAAAGAATGGGGTGAACTAGGTCAGTTCGTAGTTTTTGATAACTAACACTCGTATTAGTCCCCATTCTTTTAAATCCGG
>NZ_JAKIUR010000057.1 GCF_021647475.1 Lutibacter sp. | reverse complement strand
TCGTGTTTGGGATTTAAAAGTTCTCCTAGCGTATTTCCTAAAAAATTATATTGATTTGTATCGATTTTATGTGAACGCATTTGACAAGGTTTTATTCACCAAGATACTAAAAACTGGTCTTTTTTGAACCCTATTTTGGTAATAAAAACAACTAAAAACACTATTAAAACTATCTTCTTGTAATAAAATAGGTTCGACTAATTAGTGATTGACTTGCTTTATCCCATTTTTAAATGGCTTCAAATAATTTTCCAGGTAATGGTTTTACCATGCCTTTCATTTCTAAATTGAATAAAATAGTAGTAGTCTTATGAATAGGTAAGTTGCAATTAATTGCAATATTATCTAATATTTCTTTGCCATTTTCAATCAAAAAATTTATGATAATTTGTTCAGATTCATCCAATTCTACAAATAATTGTTTTTGAATTATTTTTTCTGATTTAGTTCCAATATCCCAATTTAATAATTCAACAACATCTTTAGCTGAAGTTATCATGGCGGCCTTATTTTGTTTTATTAAATTGTTGCAACCTGCACTTAATTTATCAGAACTTCTCCCAGGAACGGCAAACACATCTCTACTATACGAATTTGCAATATCAGCGGTTACTAACGAGCCTCCTTTTTCAGCAGATTCAATAATAATAGTAGCCTCTGAAATACCTGCTACAATTCTGTTTCGTTTTAAAAAATTTTCTCGTAAAGGAGTTTCATCATGCCAAAAATCGGTTATAAATCCACCATTATTTTCAACTTCAGCACTATATTTTTTATGTGCTTTCGGATAAAAATCTTCAAAACCGTGAGCCAAAATACCTATAGTTTGCAAATTATTTTTTAGTGCAGACTTGTGTGCACAAATATCAACACCATAAGCAAAACCACTTACAATTATTGGATTGTATTCTTTTAATTCTTCAATTAAATTTTCTGTAAAAATTCTTCCATAACTTGTAATTTTTCGAGTACCAACCACGCTAATAATTCGCTGTTTGTTTAATGAAATATTCCCGCTTTTAAAAATCAAAATTGGACCATCAACACAATGTTTTAATTTGTCGGGATAGTTATCCTCTAAAAAATAGCTGGTTTCTATGTTGTTTTTCTGAATGTATTTTAATTCCTTTTCTGCTTCAATTAAGTTTTTAGAATCTGTTAAATGACGAATAGTAAACGAACCTATTCCGTTTATTTTTTCCAACAAATTTCGTTTTTCTTTAAATATTTTTTTAGCAGTTCCACAATGGGCAATTAGCTTTTTAGCATTAATATCACCAATACCTTTTGCGTGTTGTAGTGCCAATACATATAACAAATCTTCTTCTAGCATATTTATAATAAATGGATTGTCAATATATAAAATTATTGTTAATAAAAAATATGGTTATTCTTATTTTTAGTGTCTATTTTTTTTATATTTGTTTTAATGACTTTAGCAAAATACATCAGTGATTTATTATACCGATATGATTGTGTAATTGTACCAAATTTTGGTGGGTTTGTAGCAAACAAAATTTCTGCCAAAGTAAATCATTATACACATACTTTTTATGCACCAACTAAGCAATTAACTTTTAATGCTCATTTAAAAAATAATGATGGATTATTGGCAAATTACATAGCAACTGCAAAAAGCATAACCTATGTAAATGCTGTTCGTTTTATTGAAACCGAAGTTGCTAAATGGCAAACTGCATTAAGTCAAGAAGAACTAGAGCTAGAAAATATAGGTAACTTGTATAAAAATGAAGATAATGCTATTATTTTTGAACCTGTTTACACCATAAATTATTTAACTTCTTCTTTTGGATTAGACAACTACGTATCTCCTGCTATTAAACGATTCATAGAAAAAAATAAAGCTGTTATTCCAATTCATCGTGCTGAAAATTCTAAAGAAAAAACACCCGCCTTTATAAAATATGCTGCAGCTGCAGTATTGGTTTTTGCCTTAGGAACTGTTGGGTGGAAACAATACCAAAATTATACCTATAACAATTTAGTAGCACAGTCAGAATTACAACAACAAAAAGTTGATAAAACCATACAGGAAGCTACCTTTATAATTAGCAATCCACTGCCAGCAATTACTTTGAATGTTGCTAAAAAAACACATAATTATCACATTATTGCAGGTGCATTTAGAGAACCCACCAATGCAACTAAAAAATTGCGACAATTACTTAAAAAAGGTTATCACGCAAAAATTTTAGGAATTAATAAATGGAATTTAACTCAGGTTGCTTACGAAAGTTTTGACTCAAGAAGAGATGCTATAAATAAACTAAATGCTATTAGACGAACTGATAGCAAAGATGCTTGGTTGTTAATTCAAGAATACTAAATTCTACAATTTCTTTTAATTACCTTTGCAAAAAAACATCTCATGGTAAAAACTCCTAAAGAATCTTTAACAATATTAACCGACATGGTTTTACCTGGCGAAACCAATCCGCTAGGCAATTTATTTGGTGGAGAATTGTTGGCCAGAATGGATAGAGCTTGTAGTATTGCTGCACAACGCCATTCAAGAAAAATTGTGGTAACTGCTTCTGTAAATCACGTTGCCTTTAATAAAGCTGTGCCTGTTGGTAGTGTAGTTACACTTGAAGCTAAAGTTTCTAGAGCGTTTAATTCTTCTATGGAAATTTATGTAGATGTTTGGATTGAAGACCGAGAATCTCAAAAACGCACTAAAGTAAACGAAGGTATTTACACTTTTGTAGCGGTTGATAAAACAGGAACTCCTACTAAAATACCACAAATACACCCTGAAACTAAACTAGAAAAAGAACGTTTTGAAAGTGCTTTACGAAGAAAGCAATTAAGTTTAATTTTGTCTGGGAAAATGAACCCAAAAGATGCTACCGAATTAAAAGCATTATTTGGATAATACATGCTGTTGGCAACAAGTTAAAACTAAATGAAAACAAATCTTAATTTTGAAAATAAATCAACAAAAGAACTTCTTTCCAAACTTGATTTTGAATATTTTCTAAAACAAAATATTGAGGTTGAAAATTATAGTTCGGAAAATACTAAACTAATTTATGAGAACTATGACGTTTTCAAAAAAAAAGTAAAAGGAAAGTCCAAAGAAAACAGAAAACAATTTTTCTTCTATTGCGAAAGTAACGTGAGAAAAATGTTTACTGGAGGAATGTTACCTGCATCCTTTGGATTAGACGAAAGTAGACGCTATCAAATTATTGATTTTCCAGCAACTGGGAAGAATTGGGCTTATTTTGAATATTGGCAAAAAACATATAAACTTAAATTAACAAAAGAAAAAGTATGGAGTTTTGTAGTTAAAACAGGTAGTGTTTTAGCTTTTATACTTTCAATTTTAAAACTTTACGAAATCATTCTTAAAAAATAAAACATGGTAGAAACTAATTTACAAAAACCTATTGCAACAGCATTTTTAAGTTGTAGTTTAAGACTTGAAGACAGACCTTTTGTAAACTATGTAGAACAAATATTAAAACGTCACAATATTCAACCAATTGGAACTGTAGGGTACTTTTCTGCGTCTCCAACGAGTACGGCTGAACATATGAAAAAAAATATACCTTTAGCTGATTTTGTTGTAATAGTAGCTACTCCAAGATATATTCAAAAAGATATAAACTCTGGGCATATTTCTCATGGTTTATCAGAAATGGTTCACGTTGAAACTGGAATGGCTTATATGGCTAATAAACCTGTTGTTGTTTTCGTTCAAGAAGGTACGAATGTTGGAAGTTTTTTACCAACAATAACTCAATATATTACTCTCAATGGAGAAGAAACCGATTTACGTAACAAGTGGACTTTGATTAATAGCCTAATTAAACATGCATACGATATTGTAGTACAGATTAAATCAGAAAATGCTAATAAATCATTTTGGAGAACTTTAACAACTGGCTTAGCAATTGTTGGAGGAATTTCAATTATTAGTTCAATTGGAAGTGACAAATAAACAAAAACCAGTTGCCAACAATGGCTAAAAAATTGCTGAATTATGCTGATTACAGAAAAACGATTAACTTTACTAACTAACGATAAACATCGGAAAATTACGATTTATCAATCGCAACTTTCCCTAGCCTAAACCAGTATTACATTCTATAAATCCAATTTACCGGATTTTCAGTTTTAGTATTTTTAGAAAGTAGAAAACCTAAAATAGTTTTACCCGTAATTTTATCGGTAAAAATAGTTCCTAGTTTTTGCTTCGTTTTTACATTATCACCTGGATTAACTAATACATTTTCTAAGTTTTTATAAACCGTTATGTAGTTTCCGTGTTGTAATAAAACCGCTTTTTTATTTCCAGACATTACCTGAACAGCTAATACTTTTCCTTCAAAAACAGCACGAGCTTTACTACCTTTTGTAGTAGTAATTCTAACGCCGTTACTTTGAATGGTTGCTGTTTTTACAATAGGATGAGGTTGCCTGCCATAATAAGTTGATACATATCCTTTTTCTACTGGCCACGGTAATTTGCCTTTGTTTAATACAAATTTAGAAGCTAACTTTTTTGCTTCAGCAGTTAACGTAAATTCAGCTGAAGAGCTTCCTTTTTTACCAAGTTTTTTATTAGATGCAGCAATTGCATTTTTAATTATATTATTTATTTGAGCATCAATTCTACGTTCTTCTTTTTGAAAATGCTGAATTTGACGTTTATATTTTCCTTCTTTCTTTTTAACCTGAGCTAACAGGCCTACTTGATCTTTTTTCTCTTTTTCAATAACAATTTGCTCTTCTTTTTTACTGTTTAATAAGGTTAGCTTTTGTTCTTTTTTAAATTTTAACGTATCGTTAAGTTGTTGAATTTCTAAAGTCTTTTTTTGAATATTTTCGCCTTGACTTTTTCTATAATTTGCATATTGTTTCATATATTGAAACCGCTTGTATGCCTGAAAAAAATTATCGGAAGAAAGTAAAAACATGATTCTGCTATTTTGCGATTTACTTTTGTATGATTTGTAAATCATATTGGCATAATCTTTTTTTAAGGCTTTTAATTCTCTTTCATTTTTATTAATTTTAAGTTGATTTAAATAAATTTCGTTTCCTAATTCTTTCGCTTCATTAGTAATAGCATTTATTAATTTTTTTCTTGTTTTTATTTTATCATTTAAATCTTTTACATCATTTAATAAGTTTTTTTTCTTTCGTTTATTATTTGAAAGTAAGGCGTTTATATAAACTTTATCTTTTTGTAACTGAATTCTACGAGCTTCTAAAACTTTTCTTTTAGACTTTTGAGCAAAACTAGAAATACTCAAAAACATGAAGACAAAAAGTAATATATATTTTAGAAATTGACGCATTATGGTAAACTAATTTTTTTATATCCTTTAGGTATTTTAAACGGAAATTTTAATTCTTTATTAAATACAACTTGGTAATAATTCATAAAAATAGATAGCTTTTTTTGATTATTATTTGCTATAATATTAATTACCTCAGGAAATTGTTCTCCATTAATATTAGTATAACTTGGATACATAATAGTAGCTTTTTGATCTTTGCCTAAATTACGAATTTCTTGTTTATTTAACTTGAAATTATCAGGATTTAATAAAAACAAAATGGCATAAAAATTTTTATTCTTTTTTGGGGAAAGCAGGTATTTATTTTGTTCTATTTTTGAAATGTATTTTCCTCTTTTTAAATTTAAAACTGGTTGACCTAATAACACATTCTGAAACTCTTTAAAATCTAATTTTTTTCCAATATATTTTGTTAATGAAGCTAAACTTCCTTCAAAATAGGTTTTATTAATTTTATTATAAAATCTAACTTTATAAGGGGTTATAATCATTTTAGCAATTGGTATTCCCAGTTTGGTAACACTCATCCATATTGTTTTATTTCTTTCTAATCGCAATTTTATGGTTGCCGAAACAGCCATTTTATTATTTTTAAATTTAGTTCTAAGCTTTGCAGAAACTGTTTTTTGATGAAATTTATTTACTTCGTAATTATGAATAATATGTTTAGCGGAAAGCATCGCAACATTTTCAGTAGAAGTAGTTATTAGTTGCTTGGTTTTACAAGAGGATAAAATTAGTAATAGTAAGGTTGCTATTAAATATGTTTTCTTCATTTATTCTTTCCTTAAATTTAGTGCTTTTTGTTTGTGTTTTAAAGCTTCTTTCGGTTTATTTATTGCCGTGTAACAAGTTGCTAATAAATCGTAAAATTGACTTTTTAATGGCGGATTATCTATTACAAAATCAATGCCAATTTCTAAAACGGTTATAGCATCATTATATTTTTTTAAATTAGTTAATGCTAATCCGTTAGCATAATATAAAAAAGGTTGCGTAGGAAACAAATCTAATTCACTTTTAGTTAAGGAATTTAATTGATTAAAATACTCTTCTTTAATATAACTATTTATAATTTTTACTAAGGTTTTATAGTTTTTAGTTTGGTTGTAATTAACTATTAAATTATCATCTTCACTGTTAACTTCAACTTGATTTTTATTGCTTTCGTTTGGTTGAGTTTTACTTTTTAAATATTTTGATAATCCAATTGTTTTGGTATTTGCAAGAGCTTGATTTTCAATTTCAACAATCAGCTTTTTTGCTTTGTTATAATTGTGATTTAAGATATACAGCAACACCAAATTATTACTTAAATTTGGTTGAATTTTAATGATTTTTTGTTGAATTTTTATAGCTTTTTTAAAATTTTGATCTGCTTTAAAAATGGCTACTTTTTGCTGTAACAAATAAACATTATTTGGTTTTTTATACAATGCTTTATTAATAAATACTGCTGCTTCGTAATTTCTTTTTAATAAAAAATAATTTTTTGCTAATTCAAATTGAACGGCTGTATTGCTTGAATCTAGTTGATAGCAATTTTCTAAATTTTCAATAGCTTTTGGGTAATTTTCAATAGCTTTTTGTTTTAATGCTTCAAAAAAACTAGTTTGAAATTTTAAATTATTTTCTTCAGTTAATGTAGTATTTTGAGCAAATAATCCTCCAATATTTATTCCTAATAAAAATAAAATATATATAACTAAATAATTGCTTTTCATACGAGTGGCAATATACAATTAATGCCATTAAATTCCTTTAGGAATGGCTTCAATTAATTTTTTAGTATAACTAGATTGAGGATTTTTGTATATAGCATCGGCATCGCCAATTTCCTCAATTTTACCTTGATTCATTACTACTAATTGATCGGACATATATTTAACTACCGCCAAATCATGAGAAATAAAAATATAGGTAAATCCAAATTCTTCTTTTAAAGCATTCAATAAATTCAAAACTTGAGCCTGAACAGAAACGTCTAATGCCGAAACCGATTCATCGCAAATAATTAGTTTAGGGCGTAAACCAATAGTTCTGGCAATACCAATTCGTTGACGTTGACCTCCAGAAAATTCATGAGGATATTTATAAAAATGCTCTTTACTAAGTCCTACTTTTTCTAGAATTTTTAAGGCTTCGGCTTCGCATTCTTTATTGCTTTTAAAAATTCCATGAACTTTCATAGGTTCCATAATTGCTTGTCCAACAGGGATTCTTGGGTTTAAACTTGAAAAAGGATCTTGAAAAATTATTTGAACTTCTTTTCTCAAATCTTTCAATTTGTTTTTAGACAACGTAGTTATGTCATTTTGTTTGTAATAAATAGCTCCTTTAGTTGCTTTTTCAAGATGTAAAATAGTGCGTCCTAAAGTAGTTTTACCACAACCCGATTCACCAACCAAACCTAATGTTTCACCTTCATAAACATTAAAAGAAACATCATCTACCGCTTTTACAATGTTTTCTTTTTGAAAAATAAATTTCTTTTCTGTATTAAAATAAGTAGCCAAATTTTTAATTTCTAACAAAGGTTTTTTGCTATAAATTTTTTGATGAAATTTTTCTCTTTGAACGGTTGTATATTCTTCAAAATCAATATTTTCACTCATAAAATCACTAACAGTTGGTAATTTTTTAACTCTGTGCGTTAAGCTTGGTTTAGAATTTATTAATGCTTTTGTATAATTATGAGTTGGATTTTTAAAAATTTGTTGAGCATTACCTTGTTCTACAATTTCACCTTTATACATAACCAAAACATCATCGGCTATTTCAGAAACTAAACTTAGATCATGACTTATAAAAACTATGCTCATTTTCGTTTCCTGTTGTAAGTCTTTTAACAAATCTATTATTTCTTTTTGAACAGTAACATCCAAAGCGGTAGTTGGCTCATCAGCAATTAAAATAGTAGGTTTACAAGCAATTGCCATAGCAATCATTACACGTTGTTGCTGTCCTCCAGAAATTTGATGTGGGTATTGATTAAATATTTCATCTGCTCGTGGTAATTTTACTTTATTAAAAAGTGCTATTACTTCTTTTTTAGCAGTTTTATTAGATCTATTTTTATGTGTTTTTAAAATTTCAGCAACCTGAAAACCACAAGTTAAACTGGGATTTAAAGAGCTCATTGGTTCTTGAAAAATCATAGAGATTTGATTTCCTCGAATTTTTTGAAGTTCTTTTTCAGACATTTCGGATAAATTTTGATTTTCAAAAATTACAGTTCCTTCAAAAGTTGCTTTTTTACTTAGCAATTTTAAAACAGCTAAAAATGTAACGGATTTTCCGCTTCCTGATTCTCCAACAACACCAAGTATTTGTTGCTGTTTTAATTGAAACGAAATATTCTTTACCACCTGTTTATCTCCAAAATAAACGGATATTTTTTCTATTTTTAAAATACTTTTCATTTATATAAAATTATATTATATTCACTGTTGTTTAATTTTATTTGAACTATTCGTAAAATAAATTATTTGTTATTAAATTATAATTATTTTAATTATATTGTTGCCTTAAATTGTTTAACCCAAATAAAATCTTATTTTATGATAAAAAAATTACTCGTATTTACGTTTGTTTTATCTTTTACATTTGGTTTTTCCCAAAATGTTAATCCTTGGAAAAAATCATCATTAAAAAATAAAACTAGTCTTTTAAAAAATCGAAATGAAATTTCGAACAATTTTAAAGTATATACACTTGACATGTCAAGTTTAAAAAATGCTTTATCTAAATCGCCTAAAAGAAGCGGTTATTTACAAAAGTCATCAACCGTAATTGAATTTCCAAATGCTAACGGAAAATTTGAACGGTTTAGTATTTTTGAAGCCTCAATTATGCATCCTGATTTACAAGCAAGATACCCAAATATTAGGTCATATGCAGGACAAGGAATTGACGACCCAACTGCAACAATTCGTTTTAGCGTTTCTCCGTTAGGATTAAAAACAATGACTATTTCGGCAGGTAAAAATGCTGTTTTTATTGAACCTTATACCAAAGATTTAAAACAATATATGGTTTATAGTAAGCAATCAAATGCATCATTAAATTCATTTGAATGTTTAGTAAAAGATGATATTTCTTCTAAAATTCAAGCAAAAAACACAACGGTTGCTCGTCCTAACGCAGATGACAGTACATTACGAACTTTTAGATTAGCTTTATCTGCATCTGGGGATTATACTCAATATTTTGGAGGAACAAAAGCCAATGCTTTAGCTGCTATGAATGCAACTATGACTAGAGTAAATGGTGTTTTTGAAATTGATTTTGGAGTTACTATGCAATTAATTGCAAATGAAGATGCGATAATTTACACTAATGCAAATACCGATCCATATACTACAAGTTTAAATAGTGAACTGCAATCTACTTTATCAAGTGTTATTGGTGAAGCTAATTATGATATAGGACATTTAGTACATAAAGGAACTAACAATGGTAATGCAGGTTGTATTGGTTGTGTTTGTGTAGATAACCAAAAAGGAAGTGGCTACACCTCACATTCAAACCCTCAAGGCGATAATTTTGATATAGATTATGTAGCTCACGAAATGGGACATCAATTTGGAGCAAACCATACTTGGACTTTTAATGGAAACGAAGGTGCAAACGCACAGGTTGAACCAGGAAGTGGATCCACAATTATGGGTTATGCCGGTATTACCGGAGCTACAGATGTACAAGCTCATAGTGATGATTATTTTCATGCAATGTCTATACAACAAGTTACTAATTATGTAAAAACTACTAGTTGTCAAACAAATACAGCAACAGGTAATAGTGTACCAACAGCATTGGCTGGTGCAGATTTTACTATTCCAAAAAGTACTCCATTTGAATTAACTGGAGATGGAACAGATGCTGATGGCGATATATTATCATTTTGCTGGGAAGAAATGGATGAAAACAATGCAGCAACAACCTACCCAAGCACAACTGCTACAACGGGTGTTTCATTTAGATCCTTTTTACCGAGTACTTCTAAAACACGTTCTTTTCCACAAATAGCAACTGTTTTATCTGGTAATACATCTACTCAATGGGAAGCTGTCCCTTCTGTAGCTAGAACATTAAAATTTAGATTAACCGTAAGAGATAACGTAGCTGGTGGTGGAGCAAATAATAGTGACGATATGGTAGTAACTGTAAATGGTACTGCTGGTCCATTTTTAGTTTTTTATCCAAATACATCCATAACTTGGAATGTAAATCAGTTACAAACAGTTACTTGGGATGTTGCAGGTACTAATGGTTCAGCTGTAAATAGCCAAACTGTTAATATTTTATTATCTACAGATGGAGGTACAAGTTTTACTACAACTTTAGCATCTGGAGTAGCAAATAATGGATCAGCTCAAATTACAGTACCAAATAATATTGGCTCACAAAATAGAATAAAAGTTGAAGCTGCTGATAATATTTTTTATGATGTATCTAATACAGATTTTACCATTGCGGGAGAAGTTATTTGTAATGCAACGGTACCAACTGGTTTAAATTCTTCAAATATAAGTGCAACAGGTGTTACTTTAACTTGGAATGCTGTTTCAGGTGCAACTTACAATATTCAATACCGCAAAATTGGGACCTCTACTTGGACCTCAATTAACACTGGTTCAACAAGTGTGAACCTCAATGGTTTAAATACTTTAACTCAATATGAAGCTCAAGTACAAAGTGTTTGTACCAGTGCTAGTTCATCCTTTAGTAGTTCTGTTAACTTTACAACACTTGATCAAGTTTTAACTTATTGTACTTCAAAAGGGAATACAGTAACTGATGAATATATTGGAAGAGTACAAATAGGAACTATTGATAATACTTCTGGTTCAGGAAATGGATATAGCGATCATACTTCTATTTCAACTAATTTAACCATAGGAA
This sequence comes from Lutibacter sp., assembly GCF_021647475.1. Taxonomy (GTDB): domain Bacteria; phylum Bacteroidota; class Bacteroidia; order Flavobacteriales; family Flavobacteriaceae; genus Lutibacter. The sequence goes on along the minus strand of NZ_JAKIUR010000057.1, from coordinate 5,001 downwards.
ATTCTACTACTATTACCATTACACCAACTTGGACTGGAACTGTTTATAGCGAAGGTTATAGTGTTTGGATTGATTATAATAAAAATGGAAGTTTTACCGATGCCGGGGAACAAGTTTGGTCTAAAGCCGCTTCAAAAACTACACCTGTTAGTGGAACTTTTACAATACCTACTTCAGCAATTTCTGGAACTACAACCATGAGAGTTTCAATGAAATATAATGGTGTTCCAACAGCTTGTGAAACATTTTCATATGGTGAGGTTGAAGATTATTCAATAGTTTTAATAGGTTCAACTCCTGACACACAAGTGCCTACTGCACCAACGCTTACTTCTAGTAATATAACAACTACCACAGTTGATTTAGCTTGGTCTGGTGCTACTGATAATGTTGCTGTAACAGGATACGATGTATTTAAAAATGGAACTCTTTTAACTTCCATTACTGGCACAACTTATCAAGTAACAGGATTAACGGCTAGTACAACTTATAACTTTACCGTTAGAGCTAAAGACGCTGCTGGAAATAGTTCTGTTGATAGCAATACTGCTACCATAACAACTTTAACACCTCCTGATACACAGGCACCTACTGCACCAACACTTACTTCTAGTAATATAACAACTACCACAGTTGATTTAGCTTGGTCTGGTGCTACTGATAATGTAGCCATAACAGGATATGATATTTATAAAAATGGAGCTCTTTTAACTTCTGTCACTAACACAAGTTATCAAGTAACTGGATTAACCGTTAGTACAACTTATAACTTTACGGTTAGAGCTAAAGATGCTGCTGGAAATAGTTCTATTGATAGCAACACTGCTACAATTACAACTGTAACTCCTCCTGATACACAAGCTCCTACTGCACCAACACTTACATACAGTAATATAACAACTAGTACTGTTGATTTAGCTTGGTCTGGTGCTACTGATAATGTTGCTGTAACAGGATACGATGTGTTTAAAGATGGTATTTTCTTAATTTCTACTACTGGTTTAACTTATCAAGTAACAGGGTTGACCTCTGGAACTACATATAACTTTACCGTTAGAGCTAAAGATGCTGCTGGAAATAATTCTATTGATAGTAATACAACAGCCGTCACTACTACATCCATAGATACAACTGCTCCAACTGCTCCAACGCTTACTTCTAGTAATATAACGACTAGTACCGTTGATTTAGCTTGGTCTGGTGCTACTGATAATGTTGCAGTAACAGGATATGATGTATTTAAAAACGGAACTCTTTTAACTTCTGTTACCAGCACAAGTTATCAAGCAACTGGGTTAGCTGCTAGTACAACTTATAACTTTACAGTTAAAGCTAAAGATGCTGCTGGAAATAGTTCTATTGATAGTAATACTGCTACCATAACAACTGTAACACAATCTTTAACTTATTGTAATTCAAAAGGGACAACTGTTACTGATGAATATATTGGTAAAGTTCAAATAGGAACCATAAACAACTCTTCTGGAAATGGTAATGGATATAGTGATTTCACTTCTATTTCAACTAACTTGAATAAAGGAGCTAGTACTACAATTACCATTACACCAACTTGGACAGGAACTGTTTATAGTGAAGGTTATAGTGTTTGGATTGATTACAATCAAAATGGAAGCTTTACTGATGCTGGCGAACAAGTTTGGTCTAAAGCAGCTTCTCAAACAACGCCTGTTAGTGGTACATTTACTATTCCAACTACAGCGTTAGCTGGAGCCACAAGAATGCGTGTTTCTATGAAATACAATGGTGTTCCAACTTCTTGTGAAACCTTTTCTTATGGTGAAGTTGAAGATTATACTATTGTACTGGCAGATCCTATTCCTGATAACCAAGCACCTACAGCACCTATATTAACTGCAAATGGAGCCACGGCAACAACTGTTAATTTATCTTGGTCTGGTGCAACTGATAATGTAGCAATAACAGGATATGATATTTTCAAAAATGGAATTCTTTTAACTTCTGTTACCAGTACAAATTATCAAGTAACTGGTTTAACCGCTAGTACAACTTATAACTTTACGGTTAAAGCTAAAGATGCTGCTGGAAATAATTCTGTCGATAGCAATACTGCGACAATTACAACTACAGTACAATCTTTAACTTACTGTTCATCTAAAGGAAATATTGTTACTGATGAATATATTGGTAAAGTTCAAATTGGGATCATAAACAATTCTTCTGGAAACGGAAATGGATATAGTGACTTTACATCTATTTCAACTAGTATTAGTGGAGTTACATCTATTACAATTACTCCTACTTGGACTGGAACTGTATATAATGAAGCTTATAGTGTTTGGATTGATTACAATCAAAATGGAAGTTTTACCGATGCTGGTGAGCAAGTTTGGTCTAAAGCTGCTTCTAAAACTACACCTGTTAGTGGCACATTTACTATTCCAACTACAGCACTAGCTGGTGCTACAAGAATGCGTGTTTCTATGAAATATAATGGAGTTCCTACTTCTTGTGAAACATTTACCTATGGTGAAGTTGAAGATTATACTGTTATTATAGGAGGAGGTACTGCTCGTAATAATGATATAGCTAATATAACTTCTAATATTATCACTATATATCCAAATCCTGTTAAAGGAAATTATTTAACAGTTAAAATGTCTAATAATACTAATGCAACTTATATTATTGCTAATATTTTAGGGCAAACTGTTAAATCTGGAAACTTGAAAAACATCATTAATATTGGTGATTTAAAAGCAGGAATGTATATGATTAATATAAATGATGGTATAAAAATAACGACCAAAAAGTTTATTAAAGAATAGCATAAAAGATTTTTAAATAAAACCCTGAGAACAAATTCTCGGGGTTTTTTTATGTAGTTTTGTGAAAAATTTTAAAACTTCATGAATTTAGTTTCTGTTGAAAATATTTCAAAATCTTACGGAGAATTAACGCTTTTTAGTGCCATTTCTTTCGGAATAAATAATGAGCAAAAAATTGCTTTTATTGCTAAAAACGGTACTGGAAAAACTTCAATGCTTAATATAATGACTGGCATTGACAGCCCAGATACTGGTCAGGTTATTTCTAGAAAAGGATTAAAAATAGAATATTTATCACAACAAGATAGCTTAAATAATGAATTAACTATTGAGCAAACTATTTTTAATTCAGAGAACCAAACCTTAAAAATTATTGAAGAATATGAACACGCTTTAAATAATCCTTCCGATGAAAACGCTTATCAACAAGCATTTGAAAAAATGGAACAAGCAAATGCTTGGGATTTTGAAACACAATACAAACAAATTTTATCCAAATTAAAACTTCCTAATTTATCGCAAAAAGTAAGCTCACTATCTGGTGGGCAACGCAAACGATTATCTTTGGCCATCGTTTTAATTCATAAACCCGATTTATTAATTTTAGATGAACCAACCAATCATTTAGATTTAGAAATGATTGAATGGCTGGAAAATTATTTTAAAAAAGAAAAAATAACCTTGTTTATGGTTACTCATGATCGGTATTTTTTAGAACGAGTTTGTAACGAAATTGTAGAGTTAGATCAAGGAAAATTTTACACCTATAAAGGTAATTATTCTTATTATTTACAAAAAAAAGAGGAACGTATTGCCACTGAACAAGCCAGTGTTGATAAAGCTAAAAATATTTTTAAAAAGGAATTGGATTGGATGCGAAGACAGCCAAAAGCAAGAACTACCAAATCTAAATCTAGAATTGATGATTTTTTCAAAATAAAAGAAGAAGCCCACAAAAGAAGAGACAATCATAAAGTACAACTAGAAATTAATATGGAACGTATGGGTTCTAAAATTTTAGAATTGCATAACGTTTCAAAATCATTTGGAAATTTACAGTTATTAAATAAATTTAATTATGTGTTTCAACGTGGAGAACGCATAGGAATTATTGGAAAAAACGGAACTGGAAAAACTTCCTTTTTAAACATTATTACTCAAACATTATCTATTGATTTTGGTAAAGTTATTGTTGGAGAAACTATTAAATTTGGATATTATACCCAAGACGGGATTGAAGTAAAACCTGGGCAAAAAGTTATTGAAGTTATCAAAGAATTTGGAGAATATATTCCGTTAACCAAAGGAAGAAAAATTTCAGCCGGACAATTATTAGAACGTTTTTTGTTCAGCCGAAAAAGACAATATGACTTTGTTGAAAAATTAAGTGGTGGTGAACGTAAACGTTTGTATTTATGTACGGTTTTAATTCAAAATCCTAATTTTTTAATTTTAGATGAACCTACTAACGATTTAGATATTGTTACGTTAAATGTTTTAGAAAACTTTTTATTAGATTTTCCTGGTTGCCTTTTGGTGGTTTCTCATGATCGTTATTTTATGGATAAAATTGTAGATCATTTATTTATATTTAAAGGAGATGGTGAAATAGAAGATTTCCCTGGCAATTACTCTGATTATAGAGTTTATGAAGATTCAAAACCAAAAGAGAAATCAATTGCAACAAAAAAAACAATTGTTAAAGAAAAAACTATAACTAAAGCAAAATTATCGTTTAAAGAACAAAAGGAATATAAAAACCTTGAAGGTGAAATAGAACAACTTGAAACTCAAAAGGAAACCATTGAAAAATTATTCGCATCCAATGAAATTCTCAATGAAGATATTAATAAAAAATCTATTGAATTACAAGAAATTATTTCAAAAATAACAGAAAAAGAAGAACGCTGGTTTGAGCTTTCCTCTAAGTTAGAAGCCTGAGTTCGATATAAGAAAAATAATTACAGGGCTGAAAATCAACAGTCTGCGTCATCTCATGATTGAAGAGCAACGAAAAGAAGAAGTAATCTTACTAAAAATAGATAGATTGCTTCAAATTATGCACTACCTGAATTCAAGAACTTAACGCAACAAATCATAATCTTAGATTTGTTGTATGAAAGTAAATAAATATGTACGATTAACGTTAAAAGAACGTGTTGTAATAGAAACATTATTACAAGAAAACAAGACC
>NZ_JAKIUR010000056.1 GCF_021647475.1 Lutibacter sp. | reverse complement strand
GCGACCAAAGGAGCGTTATTCTATTTCAATAATGCCACATTTTAAAATCAAATTTAAACTCGTATATTTGAGTAATGTTTAACTAAAAAGAATAAACGCTTTGTTGCGTTAGAACCTTGAATCCAAGCTTACTGTTATGTCAGTTCGAGTGATTTTCGATAGAAAATTGTATCGAGAACTATTTTTTAGACTAAAATTTCTATTCTCGATACTAATTTTCCTCCTTGATCAGTATTAAAAATTTATTCAAATTGACGTAATTTTGTATGAATGCACAGCGGAAAGCTATAAATAAGATTATATATGGAGATTATACAACAATTTTAATTCATTCTTGATGTACCAGAAAGTATTTAAAAGAACAATAGATTTTATAATTTCCTTTATAGGTTTTATACTACTAGTACCAATATTACTGTTAGTTACAATATTACTAGCCATTGCTAACCAAGGCAACCCCTTTTTTTTTCAAATACGCCCAGGTTTAAACGAAAAATTATTTAAAATTATTAAGTTTAAAACCATGAATGATAAGGTAGATGAAAAGGGAAATCTATTGTCAGATGATAAACGCATAACAGGCATAGGTAAATTTATTAGAAAAACATCATTAGATGAATTGCCACAATTAATAAATGTACTAAAAGGTGACATGAGCTTAATAGGACCGCGTCCATTATTACCAGAATATTTACCGTTATACAACTCAGAACAAAAAAAACGTCACAACGTTAAACCGGGTATTACAGGCTGGGCACAAGTAAATGGTAGAAATGCTATAAGTTGGAAACAAAAATTAGCGTTAGATGTATGGTATGTAGAACATTTGAGTTTTTTTATTGATATAAAAATTATAATTAAAACGGTGCAAAAGGTACTACAATCAGACAGTATTAATGCTAGCACTAAAACAACCATGAATAGATTTAAAGGAAATAATTAAAAATAATTAAGTAAATGTATTTATACGGAGCCAGTGGGCATTGTAAAGTGATAATTGATATTATAAAATCTTCAACTTCTAAACAAATTCAGGCTGTTTTTGATGATTTTAAGAATAGCAATCTATTAGAAGGTATTCCAATTTTAAAATTTAATGAAACTAATTTTAATAAAGAAAATGAACTTATTATTAGTATAGGAAATAATAAACTAAGAAAGAAAATTGCAGACAAAACAAAGGCAACTTTTGTTACTGCTATTCATAACTCCTCAATAGTATCAAAAACAAGTGCTATAGGAAAAGGAACGGTAATAATGCCAAAGGTTGTAATTAATGCAGCTGCAATTATAGGGAAACATTGCATTATTAATACAAGTGCAATTATTGAGCATGAATGTCTTCTTGAAGATTTTGTACATGTTTCACCTAATTCAACACTTTGTGGAAATGTAAAAATAGGAGAAGGAACACATATAGGAGCAGGCGTTACCATAATACCAGATATAAAAATTGGCAAGTGGTGTACTATAGGAGCAGGAAGTGTGGTTGTTAAAGATATACCTGATAATGTTGTAGCGGTTGGAGTACCTGCTAAAGTTATAAAAATTCATAAATAGGAAATTAAATTTTATTTGTCATTCAGAATGGAGTTTACGGAGTGAAGAATCTCAAAATACGATATTATAAAAATGTAATTGTCTTGAGTAAAAAAAGATTTTTCGTAGCTCATAAAATCACTATGTCGGAAATAACAAATCAATTCCATAGGAACATTGAGTAATTTTTAAAATACTATCGAGAACTTATAAAACACGATTCTCAATACTAATTTCACTTACAGTCATAGTGACTTTCACTTGAAGTAACGGGTTTTAATAAATATAAAACAATACTATTTCCGAACGTAATCGAAAAAAAACAATACTATTTTCGATTACAATCGAAAATATTTAAGTAAATTTATAAATACAATCCGATTTTTTAAATAAAAATGATAGAACGAATTTTAGAAAAAAAGCTGATAAGTAAATTTTATAAGGGTAAAACAATATTAATATTGGGCCCTAGGCAAGTTGGTAAAACAACACTACTTAAAAAAATAGCAAGTAATTTAAAAGCAGTTCTTTGGTTGAATGCAGATAATTTTGAAATTCAATCACTATTTGAAGTAGCTTCATCAACTCGTTTTAAATTGATTGTTAAAAATTATAAAGTAGTTATTATTGATGAAGCTCAAAGTATAAAAAATATTGGTTTAAAACTGAAAATTATTGCAGATGAAATAAAAGATGTACAAATAATTGCGACAGGATCATCTGCTTTTGATTTGGCAAATGAACTAAATGAACCCTTGACTGGAAGAAAATATGAATTTCAAATGTATCCTATTTCTTTTGAAGAAATGGTTAATTATAGTAGTCTGTTAGAAGAGTTAAATCTATTGAGTCATAGAATAATATATGGATATTATCCAGATGTGGTTATCAATCAGGAAGAAGAAAAAGATTTATTAAAACTATTGGCAGATAGTTACCTGTTTAAAGATATTTTAATTTGGAATAAAATAAAAAAATCAGATAAAATTATTAAACTACTGCAAGCACTCTCTTTTCAAATAGGAAATCAAGTTTCGTATAATAATTTAGGGAATTTAATAGGTTTAGATAGTGAAACTGTTGAACGCTATATTATATTGCTAGAAAAGTCATTTATAATTTATAGACTAAACTCATATAGTAAAAACTTAAGAAGTGAATTGAAAAAATCACGTAAAATATATTTTACTGACAATGGAATTAGAAATGCAGTAATTGGAAATTATAGTGCTGTTAATATGCGTAATGATGTTGGTTCATTATGGGAAAATTATATAATTAGTGAACGAATTAAATTCACAAATTATCATAATGTTTATGTAAATCGTTATTTTTGGAGAACAAAAACACAACAAGAAATAGATTATATAGAAGAGATAGATGGTAAATTATTTGCTTATGAATTTAAATGGAGTCCCCATAAAAAAGCCAAAATTTCAAGAACATTTACCAATGCTTATCCTAACGCTATTGTGAAAATAATTACTCCAGAAAATTTTGAAGAATTTATAACACATCAAGAATGAATAAAAAAATATGGTTATCCTCACCACATATGGGAGGTACTGAACAAAAATATGTACAAGAAGCATTTGACACTAATTGGGTAGCTCCGTTAGGTCCAAATGTAAATGAATTTGAGAAAGCTATTCAAAATTATATAGGACAAAATAAGTTTGTAGCAGCTTTAAGTTCTGGTACAGCGGCCCTACATTTGGCACTTGTTTTAGCAGGCGTTAAACAAAATGATGAAGTTTTATGCCAAAGTTTTACATTCTCTGCTTCGGCAAATCCAATAGTATATCAAGGAGCTAAACCTATTTTTATTGATAGTGAAAAGGAGACTTGGAATATGTGTCCTTTTGCGTTGGAAGATGCAATAAAAAACTCTTTATCAAAAGGGAAAAAACCAAAAGCTATAATTGTAGTGCATTTGTATGGAATGCCAGCAAAAATGGACGAGATTAAAAGAATAGCGAATTTATATAATATTGTTTTAATTGAAGATGCAGCAGAGGCTTTAGGTTCGTCTTATAAAGGTCAAAAATGTGGAACATTTGGAGATTTTGGAATCTTGTCATTTAATGGAAATAAAATTATAACAACATCAGGAGGTGGTGCTTTAATTTGTAATGATAGCGAAACAAAACAGAAAGCAATTTTTTTAGCAACACAAGCACGTGACAACGCTCCGCATTACCAACATAGTAAAATAGGATATAATTATAGAATGAGTAATATTGTTGCAGGAATAGGAAGAGGTCAAATGGAAGTTTTAGATATTCGTGTAAATCAACGTAGAGCAATGCATCAATTTTATACTGAGATTTTTAAAAACAGAGCTGATATTGTAGTTTTAGAAGAACCTTCTTCTAATTTTTCTTCTAATTTTTGGTTAACCACTATCTTATTAAAATCTTTTGAGCAACGAGAAAATCTTCGATTGTATTTAGAAAAGCAAAATATAGAATCTCGACCTTTATGGAAACCAATGCATTTACAACCTGTTTTTGAAAAATATCAATATTTTGGAACAGGTATTTCAGAAGAATTGTTCAGTAGAGGTTTATGTTTACCTTCAGGATCAAATTTAAATAATCAGGATAAAAAAAGAATATCTGAAAATCTACTCAATTTTCTAGAGAAGAATTAGTAAAGAAGTTACATATTAACTGAATAAAATAAAAAAAAGAGACTGTCTAAAAGGACAAAACTCGTCATTCTGAATTTATTTCAGAATCTCATCATACTTATTATCAATCATTATGAGAACCTGAAACGAGTTCAGGTTGACGTAAATTACACTTTTTAGACAGCCTCATTTTTTTATTTAGGATAAATAATTTTAAAGAAGATTTCTTTATTAAACTATTGATTTTGTAAATTTGCTTATAATTACCTATATTTAAAAACCCCTAGTTGTGAAAAAAGAAACAAAAAAAAATGGAAAAACAATATTTGACCCTAATTGTATTTGATACACTAATACAATTTAATTATATATTTAATAAAAATATTTTAGTATGAAAAAGCAGCTACTAAAAAAACTTATTAAATATAATGCCCCTAGGTGGATAGTATTACTTATTGACATCTATATTGTTACAAATACTTTTATTCTTGCGTATTTAATACGATTCAATTTTAGTTTCAATTTTAATATATCAAAACTAGTTTATCAATTATTTTGTGTAATAATTGCTGCTTTAATTAGCTTTGTTATTATTGGTTCTTATAAAGGAATTATTAGGCACACAGGTTTTAGAGATGCAATAAAAGTAACCTTAGCTAGCATATTAATGCTCGTGATTTTAGGACTATTTGTTTTTATAAATCCAGCAGTTGGAGTTTTTGATAATTTTACAATTCCATTATCAATATTAATTATTCATTTCCTTCTAAATACAATAGTATTAATTGCTAGTAGATTTTTATTTAAAGAAATTTACAATTTAATATTTTCCAATTTAAAAAATGAGTATAGGGTTTTAATATATGGGGCAGGAGAGTCTGGTTTAATAACACTCAATGTTTTAAAACAAGATAAAGCAACTAAGCTTAAAGTGATAGGGTTTATTGACAATAATAAAAATAAAGTAGGAAAAGAAATTAACGGATTAACAGTTTATGATTCTAGTAAAATTGATGAATCATTTATAAAGAAAAAAAATATTGACGAAATAATAATTTCTATTCAACATATTAAGTCGGTACAACTAATGAATATTGTTCAAAGTATATCTCAACTTCCTGTTAAAGTTAAAATAGTACCGCCTGTAAAAAATTGGATTAACAATAATCTAAAAGCAAATCAAATTGAAAAAATTAAAATTGAAGATTTACTAGGTAGATCTCCAATAAATTTGGATAATCCTATATTAGAAAAGGAATTTAAAGATAAAGTTGTATTAGTTACAGGAGCAGCTGGCTCTATAGGTAGTGAAATAGCTCGTCAAATTGCACATTTTAATTATAAACAATTAATTTTAGTTGATCAGGCAGAATCTGATTTATACAATTTACAACAATATTTTTGGAATAAAGGAAAAACAAAATTTATAGCAATTGTTGCTGATGTAAGAAATAAAACCCGAATGAATACATTATTTCACAACTATCATCCTGATATTGTGCTACATGCAGCCGCCTATAAACATGTGCCATTTATGGAAGAATATCCAAATGAGGCAATAGCAGTTAATGTAAAAGGAACTAAAATTATTGCAGATTTATGTGTTGAATACAAAACTGAAAAATTTGTAATGATTTCAACCGATAAAGCAGTGAATCCTACAAATGTAATGGGAGCTACAAAAAGAATTGCTGAAATGTATATAAATAGTTTAAATAAACTACAAGTAACTAAATTTATAACTACACGATTTGGCAATGTTTTAGGTTCAAATGGCTCTGTAATCCCATTATTTCAATCACAAATTGAAAGAGGTGGTCCACTTACGTTAACAGATAAAAGAATTACAAGGTTTTTTATGACGATACCCGAAGCATGTAAATTAGTATTAGAAGCAAGTTGTATGGGTAATGGAGGTGAAATTTATGTATTTGATATGGGTGAATCTATAAAAATTTTAGATTTAGCAATAAATATGATTCATTTATCAGGTTTAAAATATCCAAAGGATATTGATATAAAAATTGTTGGGTTAAGACCAGGAGAAAAAATAAAAGAAGAATTGTTAGCTAATGATGAAAATACAATTCCTACTCATCATAAAAAAATTATGATTGCTAAAACAAGAGTCATCAATATTAAATTAGTTAAAAAAGAAATAGAAGAATTGTGTAGTATAAATAGCGATTTAAACGCATTGAAATCTGTAGCTAAAATGAAAAAAATTGTTCCAGAGTTTATTTCTAATCATTCGGTATATGAAAAATTAGATAATAATGAAACAATAAATTCTATATTTCTTAAAAGAGCTTAATTTTTTTGATTAATTTATATATATCCGTTTTAGTCATATGGTTAACACGTCACTCTGAATTTATTTTAGGGTATCACTTTATTATGTTGATTTATAATCATCATGAGATTCTGAAATAATACTTCGACGCTGCTCAGTATGACATCTTCAGAATGACGGACATTATAAACTTATGAGATTTTACGAGCATACAAATTAATTTATATAAATTCAATTAAAAAAGTCCAGTTTTAGCTATTTTTATAAATCCTCCAAAATTTACAGGTCGATAAGTTCCAGTATCAAAAGAGGAGATTAAAGTAATATCAAACGGAATTTTTTTTGAGAAAGGAATTTTCACTTCAAATAGGCCAGAAAATTGTTCAGGTTTTGGTTGGTATTCATTATCAAACCATCCTACATAACTCACATGGCTTAGGATAGTTTTATATTTTAAATTAAACAAAATTCCATTCCACCCAATATTTACGGCTACAAACCGATTGTTACCCACAATAATTCCATTAGAAACTCCATCTTCATTTAATGGCGTTGCTGTAAAATAAGGAGCCCCAATGGTGTTTCCATAGTAAGTCCATCCAGAGTTATAAATACCATTATTAAAATAATTATCACGTCCTCTACCTCCATTAGCATCATCAGGGGAATTTGAGCCACTCATGTTTTTTGTGTAGGTAAACTCAATTAAAAAGTTTTTTACAAAAGATTTTGGTTTTTTAAAGTCCATAAAAAAACCATAAATACCATCACGCCAATTTTGCATTTCCCTTCCAGACCGATCTTCAAACGGATGTGAATAATAAAAATTCCAATTGGTTTTAGCTCCTTTATAATTTAATTGTAATAAATAGGCACCAATACTATTGCCTAAAGCATTTATTTGATCACCTACATTGGCACTTGTTCCTCCAGAACTTCCTGTAATAATTCTTAAATAATCTTTTAATCCAGAAGGTTGTTTACCATAAGTTGGTGAAGTTCCTCCCCATTGCACGTAATGGTCCAAACCTGTAATTAAGGATAATTTGGAGTTTAACTGCGATTTAAAATACAAACTCTTATGGTGTAAACGTGCATGGTCAACCACACGATTATCATTGAGTAAATATTCGGCATAATTGAATTTTACGGTGAGCCATTTTTTAGCAAAAGGTAATTTTAGATAACCGTTTGATGTAATATTAATTCCTGGGATTGCTCTGGTATTCAAAGATTTTATAATGTTTCCATTAGAGCTAGAAAGTCCATCCCATAGTATTGCATCATTTTTATTTCCTGTGGTTATACTCCAGTTTTTAAAATGAAATGTACCATACAATTCATTGATTATTGTTTTTTTAGAAGGTGTTAAAAATCCAGTAAATGAAGCTTTATACTCAAAATTAAAAGTTTGATTTTTGTTAAAAGCATTTCCTAAAAAAGAAGCATTTACAGAAGTAAAATCAGTATTTGGAACAGTACCATAGGTATTAGCAGTTAACCAAAAAGGCAATGTGCTTTTTGAAGAAACAGCAGAATTTAGCGTTATAGCATAATATAGATCAGATTTTTGACTAAAACTAATTGTGGTTTGTAACAACAAGCTAAACAACAAAAGTTGGGTTACGGTGTAAAATTGTTTCATTCCAATGAATTTTTCACAAATGTACTTAATTATTGTAAAGTGTAACAAACAATAAAAATAACAAACTATCACGACAAACATAGCTCGTCATTGCGAGCACAGCGAAGCAATCTCAAGAATAGAACTACAAAGCAACAGATTGCCGTGGTCGTTTCTCCCTCGCAATGACGAAACAGAACGTAATGAAATGAAACAAAAAATGTATAAAGAACTGTTTAGTAACTACAACTGCTTCTCTATACACCTTCACAATAACGGTTTATGTCTCGCTTTTTGTCGTCATTGCGAGCGTAGCGAAGCAATCTGTTTCTTTTCACAGACTGCCACGTAGTGAAATACTCCTCGCAGTGACGTTGTATTCCTTTGTTGCGAACGTAAGGTAGTGAAACGAAAATGTATCAAGATTGTTTAGTAACTACATCTTAATACACCCTCGTAATAACGGTTTATGTCTCGCTTTTTGTCGTCATTGCGAGCGTAGTGAAGCAATCTGTTTCTTTTCACAGACTGCCACGTAGTGAAATACTCCTCGCAGTGACGTTGTATTCCTTCGTTGCGAACGTAAGGTAGTGAAACGGAAAATGTATCAAGATTGTTTAGTAACTACATCTTAATACACCCTCGTAATAACGGTTTATGTCTCACCTCTCACTTTTTTTGTCATTGCGAGAGTAGTGAAGCAATCTCATGATTAAAACTATAAAGGAACAGATTACCACGTTACTTTGCTCCTTGTAATGACGGTTTAAGTAACATTTTCTAAAAAATAAGTTGCATTTTTAATTTTATTGTCTAGATTTGTTGCATAAATATAACCAATGAGAACATTTAACACTTGGAATAGCTTTTATTTTTACTTTTATTTTAGCAATAAAAGATGAGGCTCTATGTGTTAATTTTTAATAAATAAATAATAAAGTCTCGATTTAATCGGGATTTTTTTTTGGATATAACTAAACTATGAAAGTAGCAATACAAGGTATAAAAGGATCATTCCATCACTTAGTGGCAGAGCAATATTTTGGTAAAAATATTGACATTGTAGAATGTTTGTCCTTTAATAAACTACCTAATTTATTACATAAAAAAGAAGCTGAAGTAGCGGTTATGGCAATAGAAAACTCTATTGCCGGAGCAATTTTACCTAATTATGCTTTAATAGATGAACATAAATTAACCATTTCGGGGGAATATTATTTATCGGTTCATCATAACTTGATGGCATTAGAAAATCAAAAAATAGAAGATATAACGGAAGTATATTCGCATCCAATGGCATTATTACAATGTAGAGCCTTTTTTAGAAAATATCCAAAAATTAAATTAATTGAAGATACCGATACCGCATCTGTGGCAAAACGAATTCGTAAACAAAAATTAAAAGGAGTTGCCGCAATAGCTAGTAAAACAGCTGCGGAGATTTACCAACTTACTATTTTGGCAGATGGAATTCAAACTATTAAAGAAAATACTACTCGATTTTTTGTACTTACCAAATCAGAAAATAAGCATAGCGTTTCAGCAAATAAAGCTTCTATTAAATTTATAGTGAGTGATGATACAGGAAGTTTGGCAGAAGTACTCACTATTTTGGCAAAGCATCATTTAAATCTGTCTAAAATTCAATCGCTGCCAGTAATTGAAACGCCTTGGAAATATGCCTTTTTTGCAGATTTTGTTTTTAATAGTTATGCTGATTATTTTAATGCTTTATCAACAATAAAACATAAAGTAGAAATGTTACAAGTTTTAGGAGAATATACTAAAAGTAAAAGATAATGATACCAAAAGCTGATCGATTACATAACGTAGAGGAATATTATTTTTCAATTAAATTGAGAGAAGTAAAAGAGCTAGAAAAGCAAGGAAAACCCATTATTAATATTGCCATTGGTAGTCCAGATTTGCAACCTCCAAGTCAAGTTATAAAGGCTTTAGAAACAACTTCTAAATTAGATAATGCACACAGCTATCAAAGTTATCAAGGCATTCCTGCATTGCGATTTGCAATGTGTGATTTTTATAAGCGGATGTATAATGTACCCTTAAAAGAAAATGAAGTTATGCCTTTAATGGGTTCTAAAGAAGGTGTTATGTTAATCTCTTTAGCTTTTTTAAATGCAGGAGATAAAGTGTTAATTCCAAATCCAAGTTATCCAACCTATACCGCAGTAACAAAATTAGTAGGTGCAAAACCTATTTTATACAATTTGGATGAAAAAAATAATTGGTTGCCAAATTTTGAAGCATTAGAAAAATTAGATTTATCAAATGTAAAAATTATGTGGATAAATTATCCGCATATGCCAACAGGAACAACAGGAACAATTGAAACTTTTAAAAAAGTGATTTCTTTTGCGAAAAAACATAAAATTTTAGTAATTAATGATAATCCATATAGTTTTATCTTAAATGATAATCCTTTAAGTATTTTGAAAATTGATGGAGCAAAAGAAGTTGCATTAGAATTAAACTCACTTAGCAAATCTTTCAATATGGCAGGGTGGAGAGTTGGCTTGGTTGCAGGAAATGAAAAATACTTAAAAGCAATTTTACAGGTGAAAAGCAACATGGATTCTGGCATGTTTTTGGGAATTCAAAAAGGAGCAATAGCCGCACTAAAATCTTCAAATGAATGGTTTGAAAATCTAAATTTAATTTATGAAAAAAGGCGAAAAATAGTATGGAAAATTATGGATAAATTGAAATGCACTTATACTAAAAATACTAGCGGATTATTTGTTTGGGGAAAATTACCTAAAGAAAAAATGTCAATTAGTTTTACAGATAAATTATTAAGTGAAAAGCATATTTTTATCACACCAGGAACTGTGTTTGGAACAAATGGAGAAGGGTATATCCGAGCATCATTATGTGTGCCTGAAGCTAAATTAAAAGAAGCATTACAACGTTTAACAACCGTTAAAATTTAACAAATATGAAAAAGGCAGTAGTCATAGGATTAGGTTTAATTGGAGGCTCCATGGCTTTAGAATTAAAAAAAAGAACTAATTATAAAGTTTTAGGAATAGATGCGAATACAACTCATTTAAAAAAAGCATTAAGTTTGGGGATTATTGATGAGCAAACAGATTACGCCAACCTTAGTGATGCAGAGGTAATAGTTATTGCCGTTCCGGTAGATATTATTTCTAAAGTTGTAAATAAAGTATTAGATGTTGTTTCTGATGAAACACTGGTTTTTGATGTAGGTTCAGTTAAAAATGAAATTTGTGAAGCAGTGGCAACTCATCCAAATCGGAAAAATTATGTAGCAGCTCATCCTTTGGCAGGAACAGAATTTTCTGGACCTGAAGCAGCAATATATAATTTATTTGATGAAAAAGTAAACATTATCTGTGAAGCCGAAAAAAGCGACTGGAAAATTTTAGATAAGGCGATAGGTTTATTTAAAATTTTAAATATGCGTATTAAAATGATGAATCCTGTAGAACATGACCGGCATATTGCATATGTTTCTCATTTGTCTCATGTAAGTTCATTTATGCTGGGTAAAACGGTTTTAGAAATTGAAAAAAATGAGCAACATATTTTTGATATGGCAAGTACGGGTTTTGCATCTACTGTTCGTTTGGCAAAAAGTGCTTCGAGTACTTGGACCCCAATTTTCATGCAAAACAAGACCAATGTTTTAAGAGCTTTAGAAGAATATATTAAAAATTTAACTGAATTTAAGGCATTACTTGAACATGAAGATAAAAACGGATTAGATGAAACTATGAATAATACAAATTATATAAAAACCATTTTAAATGGGATTAAATAACTAAAGAAAACAAGCTGAAAATGGAAATAAAAAAAGAAAACAGACAATGGTTAGATACAATGAATTTAAAACATCCCATTGTAATTGCAGGACCTTGTAGTGCAGAAACGGAAGAGCAAGTTTTAAAAACGGCTCATCAATTAAAAAATACAGATACCAATGTATTTAGAGCAGGTATTTGGAAACCTCGTACACGTCCAGGAGGATTTGAAGGCGTTGGTGAAATTGGGTTGCCATGGTTACAAAAAGTAAAAGAAGAAACAGGTTTGTTAACGACAACTGAAGTTGGTAATGCACATCATGTTGAATTAGCATTAAAACATAATATTGATATTTTATGGATTGGAGCCAGGACTACTGTAAATCCATTTGTAGTTCAAGAAATTGCCGATGCATTAAAAGGAGTAGATATTCCTGTATTAGTGAAAAATCCTGTAAATCCTGATTTACCACTTTGGTTAGGTGCGGTGGAGCGGTTTTACGCTAATGGAATTCAGCAATTAGGAGTAATTCATAGGGGGTTTTCAACGTATAAATCAACAGAATATAGAAACAAACCAAAGTGGCAAATAGCTATTGAACTTAAAAAAGAATTTCCAAATTTGCCTTTAATTTTAGACCCTTCTCATATTTGTGGAAGAAGAGATACTATTTTTGATGTTTCTCAAACAGCGTTAGATTTAAATTATGATGGATTTATGATTGAAACTCATATTGATCCAGATAATGCTTGGAGTGATGCCAAACAGCAAATTACACCTGCCAGATTAGGGGAAATTACTGAAGATTTAAAAATAAGACAACAACATAGTAGCAAAGAAGAATTCCAAAAAAAATTGAATTTATTTAGGAGAGAATTAGATTTAATTGATACCAATCTAATTGATTTATTAAAAGATAGGATGGGGATTTCTGCAGAAATAGGAACATTAAAACACAAAGAAAATGTTTCTATTTTACAAAGTACACGTTGGGCAGATATCTTAAAAAATATGATTGCAAAAGGTGCTAAAAATGGATTAGATAAAGAATTTGTGGACCAAATTTTCAAAGCAATTCACGTGGAATCAATTAAAATTCAACATCAAATAAAATAGTAACTAAAATTATTGTCATAACTTTTACAGCTAACTTCACTAAATATTTTATTACTACTACAATTGTCCCCTCAAGGGGACAATACTTGACAGGGAAATTTAATAACAAATGTCATACTGATTTTGTTGAAAAAATTATTCATTGTCATTGCGAAGTTTTTGAAAAAAAACAGTGGCAATCTGTTTCTTTAGATGAGATTACCACTTCGTTTTACTCTTTGCAATGATAGTTTTTAATGAAAATTTTAACCTTTTAATCGTTTAAAAATATAGCGAGTAATAAAAATACCATGACCATCACCTTTTCCAGCATCACTTTCAACAGCACTTGTTACAAAAGCTAAATCCCAGCCTTCGCTTACCATAGTGTTAATTTTAGAAGTAATTAAAGCATCATTAGTTGCAATATTTTGGAAACGAATTCCTCCTAAATTATAGAAATTTAGTAGTTTAGTTTCATCAAAACCTTTGACTCTCATATTACCTCTTTTCGATTTATTTCGACCTTTGTTTTCTTCAGTTTGAGTTGAAGTATAATTTTGATAATCTCTTAAATCATTTACAGATATAATTCTAGAGCGTCCTAAACCGTTAGGAACAATAGATTCTATACTGGTAATTACTTTGTACTCATAACTTTGTGCTTGTAAGTTGCTTACTGAAAATAAAACTAATGCTGTTATTATTAAAATTCGTTTCATAAAATTATTATTATAGATTAGTAATTGAACTCAAATATAGTTTATAATTAAATTATATTTGCAGATATTTAACATTTATTTAAATAGAATTAACCTAAAATGAGTTTATAGTGAAAGGAATTGTTACAAAATCAACAGGAAGCTGGTATACTGTTTATGCTGAGGATGGAGCAATAATAAATTGTAGGTTAAAAGGTAAATTTAGACTAAAAGGAATAAAAAGCACTAACCCAGTGTCAGTTGGCGATCATGTTGTTTTTGATTTTGAAAACGATAAAAATACAGGAATTATTAAAAGTATTGTTGAAAGAAAAAATTATATTATTCGAAAATCGGTAAACCTTTCTAAACAAACTCACATTATTGCTTCTAATATTGATGTAGCTTTTTTAGTGATTACTATTAACAATCCACCTACATTTACTGGGTTTATTGATCGTTTTTTGGCAACAGCAGAAGCTTACAATATCACAACCGTTTTATTATTTAATAAGATAGATAGCTATACTGAAAATGAATTGCAAAAAGCAACAGATTTAATAGCTATTTATACGGATATCGGATATACTTGTTTAAGAATTTCAGCAACTCAAAAAACAAATATTGAAGCTATAAAAAAAATAATGAAAGGAAAAACAACGATGTTTTCTGGTCATTCAGGGGTAGGAAAATCTACCTTAATTAACGCCATAGAACCAACTTTAAATTTAAAAGTTGGAGAAATTTCAAGGCAACATAAACAAGGCATACACACCACTACTTTTGCAGAAATGTTTCCATTAACTATTGGCGGTTTTATTATTGATACACCTGGTATAAAAGGTTTTGGTGTAGTAGATTTTGATATTCAGGAAATTTCTCATTTTTTCCCTGAAATGTTTAAGATAAGTTCTAAATGCAAATTCAACAATTGTTTACATATTAATGAGCCAAATTGTGAGGTTAAAAAAGCTGTTGAACTTGGACAAATTGCTGAATCAAGATATCGAAGTTATTTACAATTAATGGAAGGAGATGTAGAAAATTACAGAGTAGATATTTATGGGTAAAAAGAGCAAAGGAAAAAGACCTTGAAGCTGAATAAATATGCAAATAAAGATAAAAACACCAAAATAAAATATCATAACGAGGAGTGTAACGACGTGGTTATCTTTTAAAAGAAAAGTTTATGAAAGTTGTAATTCAAAGAGTTTTAAAAGCATCGGTTTCAGTTGAAAATGAAATAATCAGCACCATAAACAAAGGACTTCTAATTTTTTTAGGAATAGAAGATGCTGATAATAAGGAAGATATACAATGGATTGTAAAAAAAATTATTAATCTGCGTATTTTTAATGATGAAAAAGGTGTGATGAACAAATCGTTATTATCAGAAAATGGAGCTGCTATTGTGGTAAGTCAGTTTACGCTACACGCAAGTACAAAAAAGGGAAACAGACCTTCATATATAAAAGCTGCAAAACCTGAAATAGCAATTCCTTTATACGAAGAATTCATTCAATATTTTGAAAAAGAATTAGGTAAAAAAGTAGGTACAGGAAAATTTGGAGCAGCTATGCAAGTGGCACTTATAAATGACGGTCCAGTTACCATTTTAATTGATTCTAAAATTAGAATATAATCATTTGTTTTAATAGAATTTTAGTTAAATTTACTTCAAAATAAAATTTCTATGAAAATAAAAAAATATCCCATTATTCTTTTATTATTTATTATTTTTTCAAGTTACGCTCAAAACAACCTTTTTAATGTATTAAATATTCCGGAAAGTCTTAAAAAAGATGCTAATTCTGTGGTTCGAAAAAATGAGGTTTTGATTTCCATGAATTCTCAAAACAGTTTAACCATAAAATCGCAACAGATAATTACAGTTTTAAATAAATTAGGAGATAGAGCTGCTCAAATTACTTTATATTATGATAAAAGACGAACTGTTAAAAATGTGGTTGCTTATATTTTTGATGCTTTTGGGAAAGAAATTAAAAAGATAAAAAAGAGTGATTTTATAGATGGAAGTGTTTCTAATGGATATTCATTATTTAGTGATGATCGGTATTTGCATTATAAATATATTCCAATTTCATATCCTTATACCATTCAATATATTTCTGAAATAAAAACCTCTAACACAGCTCAAATACAAGGCTGGTATGCTATTGGTAAGTACAATCAAAGCGTAATGGATAGTAAATATACTTTTGAATATCCTTTGGATGTTACTATTCAAAAAGCAGAAAATAATTTTGAAGGTTATCCTATTAAAATAACAAATGAACCTGGAAAAATAGCTTACCAAGTCAAAAATCTTCCAGCAATTAAATATGAACCCAATTCTCCATCTTTTTTAGAAATGATTCCTAATATAAAACTAGGAGTTAATAAATTTAGTTTAGAAGGTGTTGATGGTGTTGCAACAAATTGGAAGGAGTTTGGAAAATGGTATTATAATAATTTAATTCAAAACACTCAAGGTTTATCAGAAAACACCAAGCAAAAAATGAAAACGCTAACCTTGGGCGTAACAGATCCTATAAAAAAAGCTAAAATAATTTATAATTATGTTCAAAATAGAGTCAGGTATGTAAGTGTTCAAATAGGTATTGGAGGATATAAACCAATGCTAGCGAGTGAGGTAGATTATTTAGGATATGGAGATTGTAAAGCATTAACTAATTATACATGTGCTTTACTTAATGCAGTAGGCGTTAAAGCTTATCCAACATTAATTTATGGCGATAAAGATGAAAATAGAAGTATTGATAAAAAGGTAGCTTCTCCCCAAGGAAATCATATGATTTTAAATTTACCTATTAATAATAAAAATATTTGGTTAGAGTGTACTAGTCAAAAATCTCCTTTTGGTGAAATTGCAAGTTTTACGGATGATAGAGATGCATTAGTAATTACTCCACAAGGAGGAGAAATTAAGCATACTAAAATATACAAAGCCAAAGATAATTTACAACTCACAAAAGGTAATTTAACGTTTGATGAAAATGGAAAATTAAATGCGGAATTAACTATTTATTCAACAGGAAGCCAATATCTTAATCATTTAAATCGATATGATGGAGATAGCCCAAAAGAGTTGGAAATTTTATTTAAAAAGTATTTTTCTAATATTAATATTAACAAAGAATCAATAGTTCTTTAATATTTAAAATATTTTTCGTATCTTTATGCTATGGAAAAAATAGATTTAAGAAGCGTAAAAGACCAAGAGAGAAACATCATTCGTAGAGATGCTATAAAG
>NZ_JAKIUR010000100.1 GCF_021647475.1 Lutibacter sp. | reverse complement strand
GATGTAAATTATTAGCTAGATTTTTTGCAACTATAAAACGACAAACACCTTATGTAGATATACTAAAATATGCTGCCTGAAAATATTTGAAATATATTTGGTGGAGTCATAGAATACGTTATGACGTAATTACGAATACAGTGAATCTAAAACTTCTTGCGTTAAGGATTGAATACTTCGACAGGGCTCAGTACAGGCTATTATTTGAGCTTTTTTAAGTTGCATAAAGCAACTTAAAAAGCGAGCAGTGAAAGCCTGACCCAACGGGTAACGCCAAAATTACATATAATTTAAGGTGCTGGATTAGGTTGTAACTCTTGAATTTCATTAATTTTTTTCAATGTTTCTTCGGTGAGTTTTACGTGAATACTACTTATATTTTCTTTAAGTTGTTCTATGGAGGTTGCTCCAATAATAGTTGAAGTTACAAATGGTTGTTGCGTTACAAATGCTAATGATAATTGTGCTAAACTAATGCCTAGTTCTTTTGCTAAGTCTGCATATTTTTGAATTAAAAATCGAGATTCATCACTATTATATCTAGAAAATACTGGAAATAATGTTAAACGTGCATTTTTTGGCATTTTCCCACCTAAATATTTACCTGATAACATTCCAAATGCCATTGGTGAGTAGGCTAATAAACCAACTTTTTCGCGCATAGCAATTTCTGCTAAACCAATTTCAAAAGTTCTGTTTAATAAGGAATATGGATTTTGAATTGTTTTACAACGTGTTAAATTATTGTTTTTACTCTCTTCTAAATGACGCATTAAACCCCAAGGCGTTTCATTTGAAACTCCGTAATGACGAATTTTACCTTCTTTTACCAAAGAATCTAATTTTTCGATTACCTCTTTAAAGTTATCTTCCCATTTATCTTCAAAATTATGCTTGTAATTTCTTTGAGAAAAAAAGTTTGTACTTCGTTCAGGCCAATGTAATTGATACACATCAATATAATCTGTTTTAAGTCGTTTTAAACTTTTTTCAAGAGCATCATCAATGGCTTCGTTTGAAAATCCTATGTTATCTCGAATATAACTTAAGCCGGGACCTGGACCTGTAATTTTAGTAGCAAGTACAAAGTTTTCACGTTTTTGATTTTCTAACCAATTACCCATAAATCTTTCGGTACTTCCTTGTGTCTCTTGTCTTCCAGGAACCGAATACATTTCAGCGGTATCAATAAAATTAATTCCTTTTTCTACTGCATAATTTAATTGCTCATGTGCTTCACTTTCGGTATTTTGTTCACCAAAAGTCATAGTTCCTAAACAAATTTTACTGACTTTTATATTAGTATTTTGTATAGTTGTATATTTCATTTTATTCGTTTTTTATAGCTTCCAAATGTAGTAAAATTAAGAGTAACAAAAAGCTGTATAAAAAGTATAATTCTCGTCAACCTAAACTTGATTTAGGTTCTCATAATCAATGGTAATCAATAATGTGAGATTCTGAAATAAATTCAGAATGACGGATTCATAACTTTTTATACAGCTTCTTTAAATAAAAAACACTTCGACAAGCTTAGTGTGACAATTTATTTATTTTAACATCGCTTCAATACCTGGCAATGTTTTACCCTCTAAACTCTCTAACATTGCTCCACCACCAGTTGAAACGTAACTTACTTTATCAGCAAAACCAAATTGTTTTACTGCAGCTACAGAATCACCTCCTCCTACTAATGAAAAAGCTCCTTTTTTAGTAGCTTCAGCAATAGAATTTCCTAAAGCAATGGTGCCTTCTGCAAATTTATCCAATTCAAAAACTCCTAAAGGACCATTCCAAAGAATGGTTTTAGATTCAAGAACAACTTTATTAAAAATTTCGATTGATTTTGGCCCTGCATCCAATCCTTGCCAACCATTTGGAATTTTATTTATATCACAAATTTGCGTATTTGCATTATTACTAAAAGCATCTGCAGCAACAACATCAACAGGAATATAAACATGAACTCCTTTTTCTTTTGCTTGTTTTAAAATAGCTAAAGCCAATTCTTGTTTGTCATCTTCACAAATTGAATTACCTATTTTTCCTCCTTGAGCTTTAATGAATGTGAAGCTCATTCCTCCGCCAATAATTAAATGATCTACCGCGTCTAAAATATTTTCAATTACGGTAATTTTTGAAGATACTTTTGCACCTCCTAAAATAGCTAAAACTGGTTTTTCACCTTCACTCAATACTTTTTTAATACTTTCAATTTCTTTTGCTAATAAAAATCCAAAACATTTATTATTAGGAAAAAATTGGGCAATAATTGTGGTAGAGGCGTGAGCCCTATGTGCAGTTCCAAAAGCATCATTTACATAAACATCACCTAATTTAGAAAGTTGTTTTGCAAAATTAACATCACCTGCTTTTTCTTCAGGATGAAAACGCAAGTTTTCAAGTAACAACACTTCACCCATTTTTAATTCAGAAACCATTTTTTCAACTTCATCACCAACACAATCTGGAGCAAATTTTACTTCAACACCTAAAACTTCTGAAACTTTTTTTACAATGTGTTTTAATGAATATTTTTCTTCAACTCCTTTTGGACGACCTAAATGGGACATTAAAACTACGGCTCCTCCATCTTTTAAAATTTTAGCAATAGTTGGTTTAGCAGCTTGTATTCTTGTATCATCTGTAATATTAAGGTTTTCATCTAATGGCACATTAAAATCAACTCTAATTAATGCTTTTTTTCCTTCAAAATTTATGTCTTGTATTGTTTTCATTTGACTGATTTTTAACTGAATATTTGTACTACAAATATACTTCAATTTAACATAAACCTTTCAATTTTCTACGAAAGCGATTTCATTAGAAAAAACTCAGGGCAAACTCACACTTTTTCTTTGATAAAAGCTAGATAATCAGTTGATTTATAGTTGTCAAAGTTATTAATTATTTGTATATTATACTGATAATCAATAATTTACATCAATGACATCAAGTA
>NZ_JAKIUR010000008.1 GCF_021647475.1 Lutibacter sp. | reverse complement strand
GTTTTTATCTTTCTTGCTCGTAAATCGCAAATTGTGTCTGCTAATGTGGGTTGTTTCTGTAATTTCATACATTAAAAATAAGACTTAATTAGTTAAATAACAAATGATTAAATGATTTTTATACCTCCAATTTAATCACTTTTACCTTGCAACGGTCTTAAAATATATATTAATATTCCTAATATTATATTACCGAGTTAATAAGTTCTTGAATTCAAGTAATCTACTAGTTGTTTTTTTATCAGATATTTATAAATCCAAGTGAGCGTAAACGTAGGTAGTAAATCCGTTCCAAAAACACCTGCTTCTTCTATAAATGATACTACACTAGCAACTTTACCTTCTACACCTTGATACATTTGATAAATTAAATAAGCAGACAACGGAGCCCAAACAACATCCGAAAATTCTCCAATAAATGGAATTACAAAGGAAAGCATACCAATGCCATCAAAAAGTAAACTAAGTAATAATAATTTGTATTTTTTTTGCATTCTAATTTTTAAACTCAATATTACAAATTATATACAAATTTAATTCGCTTTCAGTTTATCCTTATATTTTTTAATGAATTTTTCTAATTTTGGATTGATAACAGCCCTACAATAACCTTGGTTTTTGTTATTGTTATAATAATTTTGATGATAATTTTCTGCTACATAAAAAGTTATAAATGGAACTACTTGAGTAACAATTTTATCTTCAAAAACTTGAGCTTTAGTTAATTCAGAAATAAATTTTATTGCAGTTTCTTTTTGTTTTTCTGAATGATAAAAAATTGCTGAACGATATTGAGTTCCAACATCATAACCCTGCCTATTTAACGTAGTTGGATCATGAGTACTAAAAAATACATCTAAAATTTCTTGAAATGAAATAATTTTTGGATTAAATTTTATTTCAATAGCTTCTGCATGTCCTGTAGTTCCCGTTGTTACATCTGCGTAAGAAGGATTTTTAATATGACCTCCTGTATAGCCTGATTTTACAGATTCAACACCTTTTAACCGTTGAAAAATAGCTTCTGTACACCAAAAACAACCATTTGAAAATGTTGCTGTTTCTAATTTTTTTGACATTTTTGATTTCTTTGTTATTGTTGATTGTCCAAAAATACTATTTCCAGTAATAACTACTACTGTTAGTAATAAAAGTAATTTCTTCATTTATGTTTTTTATAATATGTCGGAAATAGGATTATAGAATTACAAATAAAATCATAACTTCTAATAATGATTATATTTAAATATTTTCAATAGTTTTAATTACAATTTCAAGCATTTCTTCCGTAAAATCTAAATGAGTTACCATCCGCAATTTTCCTTGTCCCATAGAAATTAAAGATATTCCTTGTTTGTTTAACAACGCTATAAAATCTTGTTCTTTAATACTGTCAATTACATTAAAAATTACAATATTTGTTTCAATGGGTTCTACATTTTTTATCAAAGTACACTTCTGTAGAGCATCTCCAATTGCTTTTGCTCGGCTATGGTCAATTGCTAATCGTTCTACATGATTATCCAACGCGTAAATTCCGGCTGCAGCTAAATAACCAACTTGACGCATAGCTCCGCCAAATAATTTTCTAATTCTCAATGCTTTAGCTATATTTTCTTTTGAACTTAAAAGTACCGAACCAATTGGAGCTCCCAATCCTTTTGATAAACAAATGGAAATAGTATCAAACACTTTTCCGTATTGCTCAGGAGTTTCATTTTTAGCAACTAGTGCATTAAATAATCGTGCTCCATCTAAATGAAGTGCCAAATTATTTTGTTTACAAACTTTTTGTATTTTTAATATTTCTTGATAATCCCAACAAGCACCACCACCTTTATTGGTTGTGTTTTCAATGGCAACTAACCTTGAATAAGGTACATGAATATCCGATCTGCCGCCAGAAATGGCTTCTTCTAACTGATTAGCAGTAAAAGTTCCTCTATTTCCATCAATTAAATGAGACGTTACTCCAGAATTAAAAGCTGCTCCTCCTCCTTCAAAATTATAAACGTGTGCCCATTTATCACAAAATAACTTATCGCCCGGTTGGGTGTGTAATTTTATAGCAGTTTGGTTTGCCATAGTTCCTGACGGAAAAAACAAAGCATCTTCCATACCAAACATTTCAGCTATTTTAACTTGGAGTTTATTAACTGTTGGATCCGATTTAAACACATCATCCCCTACTTCAGCATTCATCATTGCTTTTAACATTTCTGGGGTTGGTTTGGTAACTGTGTCACTTATTAAATTTATTTGCATATTATTTAAAATGAAAAGTTATTTTTGTATAATTATTAAATTAAAATGATTTCAAACGACCAAATACTAAAATTACAAAATCGCATTGGCAAGTTAAAAACTTACCTTGGCATTGACAAGAAAATAATTGAAATTTCTAACGAAGAAGAAAAAACGGCTAATCCAGATTTTTGGAAGCACCCAAAAGAAGCTGAATTAGCAATGAAAAAACTTAGAAATAAGAAAAAATGGGTTGAAGATTTTAATGCTATTAATGCAAATGCTGAAGAACTTTCGGTAGCTTTTGAATACTTTTTAGAAGGAGAAATTACGGAAGATGAAGTTAAAAATCAGTACCAAAAAACAGTACATTTAATTGAAAATTTAGAATTCAAAAATATGCTTTCTCACGAAGGTGATAATTTAAGTGCAGTTTTACAAATTACGGCTGGAGCTGGTGGAACAGAAAGTTGCGATTGGGCACAAATGTTATTGAGAATGTACTTAATGTGGAGTGAAAATCAGGGTTTTAAAGTTAAAGAATTAAATTTTCAAGGAGGTGATGTTACTGGAATTAAAACGGTTACTATTGAAATTGAAGGTGAGTATGCTTTTGGTTATTTAAAAGGTGAAAATGGCGTGCATAGGTTGGTTAGAATATCACCTTTTGATAGCAATGCAAAACGGCATACTTCTTTTGCTTCGGTTTACGTTTACCCATTAGTTGATGATAGTATTGAAATAATAATTAACCCTGCAGATATTGAAATAATAACTGCTCGTTCAAGTGGTGCTGGCGGTCAAAATGTTAATAAAGTTGAAACCAAAGTTCAATTAACACACAAACCTACAGGAATTCAAATTTCCTGCTCAGAAACTCGTTCTCAACACGAAAATAGAGAACGAGCATTACAAATGTTAAAATCTCAACTGTATGAAATTGAACTAAAAAAACAACAGGAAGCTCGACAATATATAGAGTCTGGCAAAATGAAAATAGATTTTGGTTCTCAAATTAGAAATTATGTAATGCATCCATACAAATTAGTGAAAGATGTTAGAACTAGTTTTGAAACTGCAAATGTTGATGCTGTTATGAATGGTGATTTAGATGGATTTATTAAAGCCTATTTAATGCAACAAGGTCAAGAAAAAACAAATAATAGTTTATAAGTAATCTGTTTTCTAAAGATTACATTCATCTGTAAACTAACATAAATAACGTTTTTTTATCAACAAATGATTGTTATTTCGTAATAATTTGTATATTAATGAGATTAAAAAAAGTTTTAATAAAATTATTGACACTTTAAATTGTTGTATAAAAAAAATTGCTTAATGAACAACCAACTAATTTTTCTGTTAACTCAGCTCACAAAAAAAAATAACATTATATTAGATAAAGAGGAAGCTAAAATCCAGCTTTTGAGTCATCCTTATTATCCAAGTATTAATAGTATTACTGATTTATTCAATCATTTTAATATTGATAACCTTGTTTTGAAAGTAGCTACTAATTTAGAAACCCTATCACAAATTCCTGATTTTTTTTTAGCTCAAATAAAAGAAGATCAAAATAATCAACTTGTTGTAGTTTCAAAAAACAAAGGTGGTGTTGAATTAATTTACAATAAAAATAAATCTAAGAATATAGATGTAACTACTTTTTTAAAACTGTGGACAGGTATAATATTAATTATAGAAAAATCAGAGAAAGCGAAAACATCGAAATCAAATAAAATCAATAAAGTCAAAAACCTAGTTACTTTTACAACCTTAATAGCATTTGGATTTATTTTTTTAGCAGCTAAACCTTCATTTTTTGAGATAATACACTTCACTTTATCTAGTATTGGTGTCTATATTAGTTATCTTATTGTTCAGCATGAATTAGGTTTAAATTCCAAAATTTTAGATAAGTTTTGCTCAGGTCAAAGTAAAAAAACAAATTGCGATGCTGTATTAAGTTCTAAAGGTGCTACTATTTTTGGATTATTTAAGTTAAGTGATGTTGGATTGGTTTATTTCACAAGTTTAGTAACAGTTTGGTTAATTTTTGCCTTAAATGGATTGCAGTCAATTTCAGTAATTTTTATGCTAAGCACATTAGCAATCCCTTTTACTTTTATATCTATTTATTATCAATGGAGGGTTATAAAAAGTTGGTGCCCTTTGTGCTTAACTATTGTAAGTATTTTATGGTTACAATTTGGCTCTTTATTTTTAGATAATGTAAATTTAGAAAACATAACAATAGTAGATTCAAGTTATTTATTATTTGTAGCTAGCCTTTTAATAGTGACATCGCTTTGGGCTTTTATTCATCCATTATTAAAAAAAGAACAACAATACAAAAAATTGAAAATAGAGCATATTAAATTTAAAAGAAATTTCGACTTATTTAACGCTGCACTAAATTTAAACGCCCCACTAAATACAAAAATACCATTGATAAAAGAGCTAGTTTTCGGAAATAAAAATGCCCCTTTAAAATTAATGGTTGTTACCAATCCTATGTGTGGTTATTGCAAAGAAATCCATAAACTAATTGAAAATATTCTTAAAAAAGAATATCCTGAAATTCAAGTAACTATTAGATTTAATGTCAATCCAGATAATATCGAATCAGAAGGTACTAAAATTGCCGCTAAACTATTAGAATTATACAATTCTACAAACGAGAAAACTTGTTTAAGTGCTCTGTCTGATATTTATGGAGAAATAGATGCTAATACTTGGTTAAAAAAATGGAATGAAACTATTGATAAAGAGTATTTCAAAACACTTAAACAGCAAAAAGAGTGGTGTACTAATAACAAAATAAATTTTACACCAGCTATATTAATAAACGGAAAACAATATCCAAAAGAGTATGAAAGAATGGATTTGTTATATTTTATAGATGATTTAATTGAAGAACAAGTTGCACTTAAAAGCACTCAACCTATAATGGTAAACTCATAAATAAAAAAATCCCTAAAATTAATTAGGGATTAATGAACAATATTCTCTCGCGAAGAATAGACACAAACTGTGAGTGTCTTTAAATGTTCACAGCAAATATAATTATAAAAATTATTAATTATGAAAAAACAATTTTTAAACTTAGGTAAAGCTTTAAATAAGGCTGAACAAAAATTAATTAATGGAGGAACGATGCTTTATGGTGATAGATGTGATGGAGGTGGGTCTTGTCCAGAAGGAATGATATGCTGTGGACCTCCGGGTGGAGCTCAATATTGCCAAGGTTGCCCTTGTGATCAAAATTGTGGATAATTTATCTAAGGTACAAGCTCAATTGAACTTGTACCTTAATATTCAAAAATTTAAACATACTTATTATTATAAATGAAAATCAAGTTTAAAAAAACGTTTATTTTTTATTTCATTCTATTTCTTTTTATAAGTTTTTTAGCCTCTTGTAAGAAAACAGAATCTAAAGATTATAGAATTAAAGGAGAAATTAAAAACTACAACGGAACAGTTTATTTAATAAAGGCAATTGATGCTATATATTATTTTAACAATTTCATAAAAGATAGTACAATAGCTGTGGATGGTAAATTTGAATTTAGGCTAAGTAAAAAAAATAACATTCCATTACCATTTTATATAGAAACAGCCCAAACAAGAACAGGTCAATTCATTTTAGAGCCTAAAAATCAGCAGTTATTAATAGATAGTTTGTATTTTAATGTTAAACCAATAATAATCAGTGAAAATTCAACAATACAAAATGAAGAAGTAATTTTAGGAGAAAAATTAAAGCCTTTTTTAAATGAATTTAAAATAGAGTTTAAAAAGATTAGGGGTAATGATTTACCAAAAGACTCTATTGAAAAATTTTCAATAGCATTACGAAAAAGTTTAACAAAACATAACTATAAAACTCTCATAGATTTTACTAAAGAATTTCCAAATTCATATGTGGCATTTTGGAAAATTTTAATAAGCCAAATGTATAATGGGTACAATGAAGAGCTTGAAAAGGCTTATAACAATCTTTCAAATACAATAAAGCAAACCAAAGAGGCTAAAATTTTTAAAAAAAGGATGTTGGAAGCGAAAATGTTACAGGAGGGTAATCTCTTCCCAGAAATAAAATTAAGTAATATTGATTCAAAGGAATTAATTTTTAAGGTATTTGAAAATTCTGACTCAAAATATATTTTGATAGATTTTTGGTTTAGCTATTGTGGACCATGTATTGCCCAATTCCCTAAGCTAAAAGAATTACAAAAAAAATACAGCCCAAATCAATTAAGTATAATTAGTATTTCAACAGATAAAACTAAAAATGTAAATAACTGGTTTAAGGTTGTTGATAGAAAAAAAATAACGTGGTTAAATTTATTAGATGAAAATGGAACTGAAACTTCAGTTCTAGGTATTAATAAATTTCCAACAAATTATCTTTTAAATAAAGAAGGTATAATTTTAGAAAAGGATATTTCTTTAACTGATCTAGAAAAGGTTTTAAAAGAAGATTAAATTATAAACAATATTCTCTCGCGAAGAATAGACACAAACTGTGAGTGTCTTTAAATGTTCACGGCAAATATAATGATTATAAATATTATTTATTATGAAAAAACAATTTTTAAATTTAGGAAAAGCTTTAAGCAAAGCTGAACAGAAAGAAATTAATGGAGGTGGAAAACAACTAAAGCTACGAAGACCTGATTCTTGTGATGAAATAACAGAGATTTCTAGAGCAGAATGCTTCTGTCTCTATTTTAGTATTTGCGAAGGGGCTTAAGAGGATAGTATTAGTGATTAATCATTTTTGTGTTAACTTTTTCAAAAGCTACTACCAGTAGTAGCTTTTGATTTTAATTAATGTAAAATTAAAAAAAATTCCTAATTACTAACAAGTTGAAATCCAAGATAGCTACTTAAAAGGAATAAAATTATTCTCTCGCGAAGAATAGACACAAACTGTGAGTGTCTTTAAATGTTCACAGCAAATATAATTATAAAAATTATTAATTATGAAAAAACAATTTTTAAATTTAGGAAAAGCTTTAAGCAAAGCTGAACAGAAAGAAATTAATGGAGGTGGAAAACAACTAAAGCTACGAAGACCTGATTTTTGTGATGAAATAACAGAGATTTCTAGAGCAGAATGCTTCTGTCTCTATTTTGGTATTTGCGAAGGGGCTTAAGAAGATAGTATTAGTGATTAATCATTTTTGTGTTAACTTTTTCAAAAGCTACTACCAGTAGTAGCTTTTGATTTTAATTAATGTAAAATTAAAAAAAAATCCTAATTACTAACAAGTTGAAATCCAAGATAGCTACTTAAAAGGAATAAAATTATTCTCTCGCGAAGAATAGACACAAACTGTGAGTGTCTTTAAATGTTCACGGCAAATATAATGATTATAAATATTATTTATTATGAAAAAACAATTTTTAAATTTAGGAAAAGCTTTAAGTAAGGCGGAACAGAAGAACATCTTTGGAGGTACAATGCTTTACGGTGGTGAACCTTGCTCTGCTTGTTCAACAAATTCAAACTGTAATTCTGGTGTTTGTGCAAATTTTGGAGGTGATTGTTCTCATCCATGTGGATGTGGTAGAATGTGCTTATAAGTTGTAGAATTTTTTAGTTGAAGAGTTAGTTACTTTTAGTAATCAGCTCTTTGATTAAAGTAAATGCAAATTTAACTTTTTATGAAAAGAAATTATCTATATATTTTGCTAACAGTAATTTTAATAATTAGTTGCAAAGATCAAAAAAATATAAAATCATTTACATTAAATGGTACTGTTAACGGTGATACTCCTAATTATATTTATCTTGAATATGGTAAAGTTAGAGATTGCACTATTGTAATGAATAACAAATTTCAGTTTATAGGATTTGTAGAAAAACCAATAGAAGCGACTTTTATAATTCCTCCTATTTCCTCAATGGTAAATGATTGGTTTTATTTAGAGAATAATATCGTTGATATTGAAATTTCTATAGAGAAAAAAACAATGAAGACCTATGAAATAAACTTTATTAAAGTTGATACTATTTTAGGTGTGAAGACAGAACTTATTCGAAGTGATTTTGAAAGTTTTAAAAGATCATATAAAAGTGATGCCAACTGGAATTCAAAACTATTTCAAAAATTAGCTAAAATTATTGAAAAAAAACCAAGCAATAGTTATAGTGGATATTTATTGGCGGAACAAGTTATTAATGAGGATTTAAATATAGACCAAATTAAGTATCTATTTAAAAAAATAGATTCCAATGCATTATCAAATACTCAGCTTGAATCAATAAGAAGAGTTGTTTACCCAGATTTAAGTATAGAGGTTGGAAAACAGCTATTTGATTTTGATTTACCCAATCTCAAAAATGAAATAATTAGTTCAAAAAATTTTAGGGGAAAAGTTGTTTTGATTGATTTTTGGGCTTCTTGGTGTGCTCCTTGTAGAAAAGTAAATCCTGAACTTTTGGAAATTTACAAGCAGTTTAAAGATAATGAGTTTACAGTTTTAGGCGTTTCTTTAGATGTAGATTTGAAAAAATGGAATAATGCCATTGTTGAGGATAAACTCATTTGGGAAAACATTATAGATATAGAGGGATTTAATGGGGAAATCGCAGCAAAATATAACGTTACAAGTATTCCTACTAATTTCTTAGTTAGTAAAAATGGAAAAATAATAGCTAAAAATATAACTATTGATGATTTAAAAATTCAACTAAACAAGATTTTAGGTGCAAATAATTAAAATATTCTCTCGCGAGGAATAGACACAAACCTTGAGTGTCTTTAAATGTTCAAGGCATATTAAACCATAAAATTTTTATTATGAAAAAACAATTTTTAAATTTAGGTAAAACTTTAAGTAAAGCTGAACAGAAGCAAATTAATGGGGGTGAATACCAGTTAGAATGTACAGACGAATGTAGTTCTGATTCTGAATGTTATATGGGGCAAACTTGTAAATCAAGATATTGTGCTGAGAACCCTTGGAGTTATTGTGGGTAAAACAAAACAGTAATTATCTCACTATACTATATTCAGTCAATAAAATATTGACTGAATATTAGTTTAATTAGAGAAATAAATTAAAAAATCCTTTAGCCTAGAATATATATCATGAAACAATTAAAATTAATCTATCTATTATTTTTTATAATTATAATGTATGCTTGTAAAGAATCTACAGATTTAAATAAGACAATTATTTCTGGTTTTATTAAAAATTCAAAAATTGACAGTTTAATTTTATATGATAAAGATTATAAACCAATTAAAACAATTCATTTAAAGAAAGACAATACTTTTATAGATACAGTTGTAATTCCAAAAGGGTATTATTTTATAGGTGATATGAGAATATTAACTGAGATGTTTTTAAAGCCAGAAGATAAATTAAGTATTACTATAAATTATAATGAGAATATTCCTAAATACTCATTTTTAGGAATTGGAGCCAAAGAAAATAATTATTTACAACGAAAAAGATTGTATAATAAAAAGTTTAAAAATATTACTAATTATAAATATTTTTTGAATTTAAGTGAATCAGATTTTTTAAAGTTGGCAGACTCAATTAATATTACAAAAATTGACTTTTTAAAGTCTCAGGTCAATTTGGATAAGGATTTTAAATTTTATGAGTTATTTGTAGTTGAAAATGAAAATGCTTCACTTTTAAATCAATATAGAAGATGGAGAGGAGAATTTTTAAAAAATAAAGATTTTAAAGTTTCGGAAAACTATCCGAATCCTTATAAAAATATTAATGTATCCAATAAAAAATTATTGGAGCATCCAAAATACATGCAGTGTATAAAAGACTTTATTTCTTATAAAATGGAAAATGTAAATTCTAAAGATGAAACATTAACTACTTTAGAAATAATTGATAAAGAGATCAAAAATCAAAAAGTTAAAGATGAATTAACTTTTGAAATAATAAAATCTGCAATATCACAAACTAAAATGTTAGATGAAGTCTACACTAAATTTAATTCAATTGAAAAAAATCATTTATACAAGAATGAAATTAGAAAAATGTATTTAAAACTAAAAAAAATATCAAAAGGAACAACTTCCCCTATGTTTGAATTACATGATATTAATGATAAATTATTTAGAATCAGAGATTTAAACGGCAAATTAATTTATATAGACATTTGGGCAACTTGGTGTATTCCTTGTGTACGAGAAATCCCCGCATTAAAAAAATTAGAAGAAGATTTAAAAAATAGAGATATTTATTTTGTTAGTATCTGCACTAGTGATACTAAAGAGCGATTTAAAAAAATGGTAAAAGAAAGAAAACTAGGTGGTATTCAATTATTTGCACCTGATGATGACATTCCCTTTTTTAAAGAATACTTTTTAAATGAAATTCCAAGATACATATTAATTGATAAGGAAGGTAAAATAATTGATGCCAATGCTTATAAACCTTCCAATCCAAAATTAAAAGAATTAATACTTAAAAATTTGAATTAACTATAAATTTATAAATAATATTCTCTCGCGAGGAATAGACACAAACCTTGAGTGTCTTTAAATGTTCAAGGCTATATTAAATATTAAATTTTTTTATTATGAAAAAACAATTTTTAAATTTAGGAAAAGCTTTAAGTAAAGCGGAGCAGAAAGAAATCAATGGTGGTAATCCAGCACCTATTTATTGTGATGGGAAAGAATGCCCGTCAGGTATTTGTATTTTAGGTACTTATTGCTGGTAATAATTATGTAGTAAAATTTACTGACCAAAATGAAAATTTATATTTTTATTTTGGTTTTTAAGAATATTTTTTTATAAAAATATATAAATAATGAAGTTTACTTAATGAAAAAATTCCCACATTATAAACAAACCGAAGCCAAAGATTGCGGTCCCACGTGTATTAAAATTATAGCCAAATACTACGGCAAAATCATTAATACACAACAACTGCGTACGCTTAGTGAAACTACGCGTGAAGGTAGTAGCTTATTAGGTTTAAGTGATGCAGTTGAGAACATGGGTTTTCATTCTTTAGGGGTTAAACTTTCCTTTAACAAACTATTAGAAGCTTCTTTGCCATGTATTGTGCATTGGAATAAAAATCATTATGTAGTAGTTTATAAAATTAAAAAAGGAATAATCTATATTTCAGATCCAGCTCATGGATTAATAACCTATACCAAAGATGAATTTATAAAAAGTTGGATAGGTAATAATGCAAATGAAAATACTGAAGAAGGTATTGCTCTTTTACTTGATCCAACGCCTAAATTTTATCAAGAAGAATTTGATAAAGATGAACCCTTTGGCTTTAGCTTTATTTCCAAATATTTGTTTAAATACAAAAAATTTATTGTTCAGTTAATTATTGGTTTACTCGCTGGTAGTCTATTACAATTAATATTTCCTTTTTTAACGCAAAGCATTGTAGATGTTGGTATAAAAAATCAAGATATAAATTTTATTTATCTTATCCTTTTTGCACAACTGTTTTTATATATAGGAAAAGCAAGCTTAGAGATTATTAGAAGTTGGATTTTATTACACCTTAGCACACGAATAAATATTTCATTAATATCCGATTTCTTTATCAAACTAATGAAATTGCCAATATCCTATTTTGATGTTCGAATGACAGGAGATTTACTCCAACGCATCAATGATCACAAGCGTATTGAGCGAATTTTAACAACCTCTTCTTTAACAATTTTGTTTTCACTTTTTAATCTGGTTATTTTCAGTTTTGTGTTAGGGTATTATAGCTTTCAAATTTTAGGAGTTTTTGTTTTAGGGAGTATTCTTTATATTTCCTGGGTGTTATTTTTCTTTAAAAGAAGAAAGGAGCTAGATTATAAACGTTTTTCTCAAGTAAGTCAAGAGCAAAGTAAAGTAATTGAGCTCATCAACGGGATGCAAGAAATTAAACTTCACAATGCGGAAAGACGAATGCGTTGGAATTGGGAATATGTACAAGCTCGCTTGTTTAAAATTTCTACTAAAAGTTTAGCTCTAGAGCAAACTCAAAGTGTTGGTTCTAATTTTATCAATGAACTTAAAAATATGTTTATTACCATTTTATCAGCTAAATTAGTAATTGAAGGTAGTATTACGTTGGGTATGATGATGGCAATAAGTTACATAGTTGGACAATTAAATGCTCCTGTAATTCAATTAATTGGTTTTATGCGTGATGTACAAGATGCCAAAATATCTTTAGATAGGTTAGGTGAAATTCACAACAAAGAAGATGAAGAAAAAGAAGGAGAAGAAAAAATAACAACAATTCCTGAAAATGCAGATATAAAATTAAATGGAGTTTCTTTTAGATATACAGGAGGGTTAGAGCCCGTTTTAAAAGAGGTATCTTTTAC
Source organism: Lutibacter sp. (assembly GCF_021647475.1). Lineage (GTDB taxonomy): Bacteria > Bacteroidota > Bacteroidia > Flavobacteriales > Flavobacteriaceae > Lutibacter. Next base: position 66,778 of record NZ_JAKIUR010000008.1, on the reverse strand, counting down.
AATCCCTGCCAATAAAACAACTGCCATTGTTGGAGTTAGTGGTAGTGGTAAAACTACGTTAATGAAACTGCTATTACGATTTTATGAACTTGACAAAGGAGAAATTCTTGTAAACAATTTCAATTTAAAGAACATTTCACAAAGAGTGTGGAGAGCACATTGTGGTGTTGTAATGCAAGAGGGGTATATTTTTAATGATACCATTGCTAAAAATATTGCTGTAGGTGAGGATTATGTGGATACTAAAAAGTTATTACACGCTGTGGATATTGCAAATATTTCAGATTATATAGAAGGACTTCCTTTAGGTTATAACACAAAAATTGGGAATGAAGGATCTGGACTAAGTACAGGTCAAAAGCAACGCTTATTAATTGCAAGAGCAGTTTATAAAAACCCTAAATTTTTATTTTTTGATGAAGCAACTTCTGCGTTAGATGCAAATAATGAATTGGTAATAATGAATAAGTTAAACACTTTTTTTGCAGATAAAACAGCGGTAGTTATTGCACACAGATTAAGTACTGTAAAAAACGCACATCAAATAGTAGTGTTAGATAATGGAAGTATCGTAGAAATAGGAAGTCACAAAGAGCTCATAAAACAAAAAGGAAACTATTACCATTTGGTGAAAAACCAATTAGAATTAGGTAGTTAAAACATTCTCTCGCGAGGAATAGACACAAACCTTGAGTGTCTATAAATGTTCAAGGCTATATCAAATTTTAAATTTTTATTATGAAAAAACAATTTTTAAATTTAGGAAAAGCTTTAAGTAAAGCGGAGCAAAAACAAATTAATGGAGGTACATTTGATGATGGAAATCCAGGTCCATATTATGATGGAATTGGTTCGTCTCTCGGTGATGGTGGCGGAAACTCATGTCCAGATACTGGTTGTGGTTGGATTGTAGATCATCATACTGGAGCTCAATTAGTTGGGACTTGTCTGGTAACTACTAACGGTAGTTATTGTGTCTATCGTTAAATTATATTTTTAAATTAGAGGAATGCTGAAGCATTCCTCTAATTTATTGTTTTATCAAATCGTAATATAAAATATGACTATAATTATGTATTAATAAAATAAATAAATGCCAAATAAAAAAGAAAAAATACAAATACGTAGCGAAGAAGTACAGGAAATATTAAGCTATGTGCCTAATTGGATGGTTAGGTATGGAAATACCTTAGTATTATTATTAATTTTACTATTGTTATTAATTACATGGTTTGTAAAATATCCTGATGTTATAACTGCGGAAGTGGTTGTTACTACAAAAATACCACCAGAAAAAATTTATGCGAAATCAACTGGTAAAATTGAAACCATATTGGTTAACAATAGAGCTAAAGTAAGGGCAAATAGTATTATTGCAGTAATTGAAAACACAGCAAATTACAAAGATGTTTTATTGCTTAAAAGCATTGTAGATACAATTACAATAAATAAAAAGGAGTTTATTTTTTCGATAGATGAATTACCATTTTTAGCACTTGGTGATATTACCTCAAATTTTTCAAATTTTGAAACTAATTATTCTGAATATATTTTAAATAAAAAGTTGAAGCCCTATTCTAGTGAATTTTTAGCAAATAATGTTTCTCTTGCTGAAGTTAAAAATAGATTGGCAATTTTAAAATCTCAAAAAGAATTAAATAAAAAAGAATTAGAATTCGATAAAAAAGATTTAAACAGAAGTAAAATTTTATTTGAAAAAGGAGTTATCTCTGCTCAAGATTACGAAAGAAAACAATTAGAGTACACAAAATCAAAACGTAGTTTTAAAAATATGAATAGTTCAATTTCTCAGTTACGTGAGGCAATTGGAAGTTCCAAAAATACCATAAAAAGCTCTAAAATAAAGAAAACCCAAGAAGATACTAGATTGTTAAAAAAAGTAATACAATCGTTTTACGAATTAAAAAGATCAATAAAATATTGGGAATTACGCTATGCTTTAGAATCTTCCATTGCAGGTGAAGTTTCTTACATGTCTTTTTGGAATAAAAATCAAACAGTAAATGCAGGAGATTTAGTTTTTACTATAATTCCTTCAAAAAATTTAGGTTATATAGGCAAAATAAAAGCACCTATTCAAAATGCAGGAAAAATTAAAATTGGTCAAAAAGTTAATATTAGATTAGCTAATTATCCTGCTACTGAGTTTGGTATGTTGTCTGGTAAAGTTGAAAATATTTCACTCTTTCCAGATAAAGATGGAAATTATCTAATAGATGTATCACTTAACAAAAAGCTAATAACTTCTTACAATAAACAAATTGATTTTCAGCAAGAAATGCGTGGTAAAGCAGAAATTATTACAGAAAAGCTACGCCTTATCCAACGCTTTTTTTATCAACTTAAAAATGTATTTGATAAATAAAATTCTGTAAATTAGATGGATTTATTAAAGCCTATTTAATGCAACAAGGTCAAGAAAAAACTTCAAATGAATGGTAATGAAAAATAAAATAAACACTATAATTTTTGATTTAGGTGGCGTTTTAGTAGATTGGAACCCTAAATATGTGTATAGAAAAGTGTTTAATGATGATGAAGAAAAAATGCAATGGTTTTTAAATACGGTTTGTACAAGTGATTGGAATATGCAACAAGATGAAGGTAGAACTATTGAAGAAGCTGTAAATCTTAAAATAGCCGAATTTCCGAAATATGAAGAATGGATTAGGTTGTATTACAAGGAATGGCATCGCATGTTTTCAGGTAGTATAAACGAAAATGTTACCCTTTTTAAAAAATTAAAAGCTACTAATAGCTACAAAATATATGCTTTAACCAATTGGAGTGCAGAAAAATGGGAGTTAGCTTTAGAATTATTTCCCTTTTTTAATGAGTTTGACGGAATTGTAGTTTCTGGACAAGAAAAAACTAGAAAACCACACCTCAAAATTTATAAAACACTTTTTAATAGATATCATATTATTCCTGAAAAGGCTATTTTTATTGATGATAATAAAGAAAATATAATTGCTGCCAAACAATTAAATTTAAACGGAATTCACTATACAAATTATGCTCAACTATTACAACGGTTGGAATTCTATAAAATTATTTTTTAAAGATTTTATTAATTTTTTAAATATTTAGCAATAAACAGGTAAATAAACCGTATAAATAGTTGTTATTTCATAATAATTTGTATTTTTACAAAGTTAAGAAGATTAATTTGTCAATAAAATTATTGATACGTAAAATTGTTATAAAATATAAAAAAACTGATTGTATGAGAAAAGTATTTTTACTACTTATCTTTGTAGTTCCTACATTGGTCTATAGCCAAAATTCAAAAAAATCTATTTATACCGTTTCTGGTAAAATAATTGACATCTCAAGTAAAAGACCATTAGAAGATATTACTGTTGTTTTTAAAAGTACCGATTCAACAAAAATAATGTACGGAGGCATTACCAATGCAAGAGGTAAGTTTTCTATAGATGTTGAAGAAGGAACTTATATTGCAACTGTTGGTTCTTATCCATATAAAACTAAAAAATTAAGTATTTCTACCATTAATAGAGATATTAATATCGGAACAATTTCAATTGAAATGGATATTAATACGCTTAGTGAAGTTGAAGTGGTTGCAGAAAAAAGCACCCTAGAATTTAAAAGAAATAAACTAGTATTTAATGTTGGTAAAGATATTTCAGCTGATGGTGCCACCATTACCCAAGTTTTAGGAAATATCCCTTCCGTTGATGTTGATCCATCAGGGAGTATAAAAATAAACGGACAAAGTAATGTTGTAGTACTCATTAATGGACAAACCTCTACGTTATCAAAATCGGATGTTTTAAAAACATTACCTGCCGGAAGTGTTGAAAAGGTAGAAGTTATTACTAGCCCTGGAGCAAAATATAGTGCAACCGTGCAAGGTGTTATAAATATTATTCTAAAAAAAGGTAAAAATGAAGGTTTAAATGCTTCTTTAACAGGAACAGGTGGTTACAAAGATTATTATGGTGGTTTATTAACTTTAAATAATAAAACTAAAAAACTAAATTTTTATACCAATACCCAATACTCTCATAGAAATCCAATTGATGTTGCTAGTTATAAAAATGAATATTTTGTAAATAACAACACAACGTCATTTTTAAATGAAAATTCCAAAAATGAACGACCAGCAAATACTTTTATAAGTACCGTTGGCTTAGATATTAATTTATCTAAAAAAAGTACACTCAGCACTTCTATAAATTACACAAATATTGATGCTAGCAATCGTTCCAAAACTTTTTCAGAAATATTTGATGCAAACCATATTCTTACCGCAACTAACAATAGAATTAATGATGGTGCTTTTACCGATGAAATTGTAGAACTAGTTGCTGAATTTAATCATAACTTTAATAAAGAAGGTGAAAGTTTAAATATATATGTTTCCAACAGTTTGGATAAAGAAAATTACACTAATAAATTTAGCAATACCAACCCTAATTTTTTAGATGAAAATTATAACCAAAAAAACACATTAAAAAACACCAATACCAAAATAGTTTATGCCAATACCATTTCTAAAAATACCGATTATGAAATTAGATATGAAGGTAATTTTGGTGATACTCCATTTGAATATATACAAAACAATACCAACCAGAAGATAGATTTTAAAGATGAAAGTAATGCCGTTTCTGCTGTATTAGCTAGCCAACTGAATAAACTATATGTGCAATTTGGTTTACGAGCCGAATTTTTAAAATATAAAACTAATTATGAATATTTAAATACCGTACAAAACAAAGATTTTAACAATTTGTTTCCTGACGTTACTTTATATTATAGTTTTTCAGATTCTAAAAGTTTAAGTTTTTACTATGGATATAAGTACCTGCCTCCTGGTTTTTATGATTTACAACCCTTTGAAATAAAATTAAGTGAGACTAATAGTAATAAAGGAAATATAGATTTAAACCCTATTTATGTCGATAATTTTCAATTAACATATGCTTTTTTTGGTAAAAAAATAACTATTATTCCTACGCTAATATATACCATTTATAAGGATTATAGACAGAGTGTAACGTATGAAACTGGCGAACAAGTAAATGGACTTAATAAATTAATTACAATGCCTTTTAATATAGGTAAATTAAAATATGCTGCTGTCAATATAAATGCCATTTATAAACCAAACAAGATAATTAGCTTTACCGCAAATGTATTAGTAGGTAATTTTAATCAATCTGGGGTATTTCAAATTGTAAACACAGCTAACAAAACCATTACACAAAATTTTAATAATAATAACACTAATGTTGATTTTAGCTTATTAACTCAAATTAAAATCCCAAATTGGTTTAATTTTCAAACTAAGGTAAGCCATTATTTAATTTCTAAAGGTCCTGTTTCCACAAGGCAAGCATATACCTATGCTAATTTTGCTATTAGTAAAGATATACTTGGTAAAAATGCAACTATAAGTATAACTTCTGATGATATTTTTAATTCTTATAGAACTAAACGAACTAGATTTGATACCAATTATATTTCAGATGCATATATTAAACAGAAATACCCAACCATTTTAGCATCCTTTACCTATAGATTTAACCAACGTAAACAGGATAGAAAAATTAATTTTGATAAGAAAGCAGAAGAAACTAAAAATAAATTTTAATGCTTATTTTTGTTAAAACTAATGCATATCCATTTTGTATCATATTTATACGTCATGCTGAACCTGCCTGACCGGCAGGCAGGCTTGTTTCAGCATCTTATAGTTTTTACTAATCACCAATTTATATTGATGATACCCTGAAATAAGCCCGCCTGCTGCTGGTAGGTTCAGGGTGACGAACATTTATGATTAATTACGGACAATCAATAAACTTATTTATGAAAATTTATCACAATCCACGTTGCAGTAAAAGTCGCCAAGGCTTAGAAATATTAAAAAATTCAAACAATCCTTTTGAAGTTGTAAAATATTTAGAAAAACCTTTTACACAAGAAGAACTAGCAGAATTAATAAAATTATTAGGTATAAAACCTATTGATTTAGTTAGAAAAAATGAAACTATTTGGAAAACGGAATATAAAGGCAAAAGCTTATCAGATAACGAGATTATTGATGCTATGGTTGCAAATCCAAAGCTTATAGAAAGACCAATTGTAATTGCCAATGGAAAAGCAATTATCGGTCGCCCACCAGAAATTATAAAAAGTATTTTATAACAAAAATCAAAATGTCATTGCGAAAATTATAAACGTAGTGTCATAATTTGAAGCAATCTTTTCATAAAAATGAGATTGCTTCCTCGTTTCGATTTGCTTAATTATCACAATGATGTAGCTTATTGATTTTCCGTACACAACTTGTTTTCTTACATCAAACTTAGGTTAACAAGGTTTAACACTCGTTAACATAGTTTCATTTTAATTACCTATATATTTGCACCGAAAAATAGTAAATATACCTATGAAAAATATATTCAGTTTAATACTTTTTATCCTATTAACATTCCAAAGTAATGCTCAAAATTACCAAAACTCTAATTCAACAATTCTAGTTACAGGAAAAGTTTTAGAAAACGAAACCAAGCAACCATTAGAATATGCAACCATAGTTTTAACTCCAAAAAATGGTAAAAATATAACAGGAGGCTTAACAAATGCCAAAGGGAATTTCTCCATTGAAGTAAAAAAAGGAAATTATAATGTTTCTGTAGAATTTATATCTTTCAAAACAAAAAAATTAAATAATATTTCATTTATAAATGATACTCATCTAAAAACTATTTATTTATCACCAGATGCTCAAGCCCTTGATGAAGTTGAAATAATTGCAGAAAAAAGCACTGTTGAAATTCACTTAGATAAAAAAATATACAACGTTGGTAAAGATATGACTGTAAAAGGTGGCACTGCATCTGATGTGTTAGATAATATTCCCTCGGTTGACGTAGATGTAGAAGGAAATGTAAGTTTGCGAGGAAATGATAACGTTCGTATTTTAATAAATGGAAAACCTTCTGGTTTAGTTGGTTTAAACGGAACAGAAGCTTTAAAACAATTACCCGCAGATGCCATCCAAAAAGTAGAAGTAATCACTAGCCCATCAGCACGTTATGACGCTGAAGGTACTGCCGGAATATTAAATATTATTTTACGAAAAGGCAAAATTAAGGGTTTCAATGGCTCTTTAACAGCTACGGCTGGAAATCCTGATAATTTTGGTGGTTCAGCAAATCTTAACTTTCGTTCAAAAAAATTAAATATTTTTACAAATACAAGCTATAGCTATCGTAATGCTCCTGGAAATTCAAATAATTTTACCACATATTTTGATGATTTTAATATCAAAAAATCTTCTAAAAAAGAAGATAAATTATATAAAAGAAAACGTAATAGTTTTAATACAAGGTTTGGTATGGAATACTATTTAACCAAAAAAAGTAGTATTACTGGAACAGTTTTATACAATGAATCAGATGGTTTAACTAATTCAATCAATGCAAGTAATGAGTTTGATAATTTAGATGTATTAACTAAAACAAATGATAGAATTGAAAAAGATAAAGGAAATAATAAGACCACAGAATATGCTTTAAACTTTACACAAGATTTTAAAAAAAGTGGGCATAAGTTAACTTTTGATTTTCAGTATGATAACACTGATCAAAACAGTTATGCACATATAGCAGATACAGATTTATTTCCTGCCAATGTTATAAACAATCCTGAAAAAAATTCTACCATACAAAGTGCTAACACCTATTTAATTCAAAGTGATTATGTGCTACCTTTTGGTAAAGATTCACAATTTGAATTCGGTTTTAAATTTGATTTAAATACGTTAAATTCTGATTATTTAGTAGAAGATTTTGATGAAACAACAAATCAATATTTCAATAACACCAACTTTTCAAATACGTTAAAATTTGAACAAAATATTTATGCTGTTTATTCTCAATATGGTAAAAAAATAAATAAATTTTCATACTTATTAGGTTTGCGAATGGAAACCACTGATAGAAAAATTAATTTAATTCAAACTAATGAAATTGATAATAAAAACTATACTGAATTTTTTCCAACAGTTAATTTAGGTTTTGAGTTTAATGATACTGAAAGCTTAACTTTAGGTTTTAACAGAAGATTACGAAGACCTAGACATTGGTTTTTAAACCCTTTTGAAACACGAACCAGCAAAACATATATACGTAAAGGAAACATTAGCTTAGATCCTGTTTACACCAACTCATTAGATTTAGGCTATTTAAAAAGATGGAATAAATTCACTTTAAACTCCTCAATATATTATCAACACTCTATCAATAATTTTGAATTTGCCCAAAAGGAAGAAACAAGAATCATTGATGGAATATCAACTTTGGTAATTGTCAGAAGTCCTATAAATTTAAGTTCACAAGATAGATATGGATTTGAATTTACTGCAAATTACAAACCTTTTAAATGGTGGCGTTTATCTAATAGTTTTAATTTTTATAGTTATCAAACTAAAGGAAATTACAATACTATAAATTACGATGCCAATGATGTTAGCTGGTTTACACGTTTTAATTCTAGAGTTTCCTTACCGGGGAAAATAGATTGGCAAACCCGAGTTATGTACAGAGGTCCCAGAAAAACTGCTCAATCAAATAGAGAAGGAATGTTCATGCTAAATTTAGCTTTTAGTAAAGATTTATTTAAAGATAAAGCTACACTTTCATTCAATGTAAGCGACTTATTAAATACACGTAAACGAAAATCAATAGATTACACGCCAACAACTGTTACTACTGGAGAATTTCAATGGAGGCAGCGACAAATATTATTAAATTTTACGTATAGATTTAATCAGAAAAAGAAACGTTCAAAACCTCAAGGAAATTATAATGGTGGCGGTGAAGAAGAACAATTTAAAGCATAAAAAAAGAGGCAATTATTAAAAATTGCCTCTTTTTTATTTATATATGTAAACAAATTACTTCGCTTTTTTTGCTTCTTTTCTATATTTAATTATTTCTTTAATGTTTCCAATTAACCAATAAGGAACTATAAAGGTTAATAAAAAAATCATCAACCAAAATCCCATAGTGAAAATGGATAAAAAAATTAAAAATCCTGAAAATTGTGCTAAGTCCATAGTAAATTGTCTAATTGTTCTTATTTAAGACAAAACTACTATTTATTTTTAATTTAACAATAAATTTTCATTTTTTTTCATTCGTTACAATTCTTACAAATAAAATCAAAAAAAATAGCTAATTTTAAAGAAGTTAAAAGTCACTTTTTGTAACTTTGAATTTCACTACTACGCTACTAAAAAATTTGATAAATTAAAACATAATCTTATAAAATTTTATTATGAAATACAGAATTGAAAAGGACACTATGGGTGAAGTTAAAGTTCCTGCAGATAAATATTGGGGAGCTCAAACAGAACGATCTAAAAACAATTTTAAAATTGGTCCAAGTGCATCTATGCCTCATGAAATTATTGAAGGTTTTGCCTATTTAAAAAAAGCTGCTGCACACGCTAATTGCGAATTAGGAGTTTTACCAGAAGATAAAAGAGATTTAATTTCTAAAGTTTGCGATGAAATTTTAGCGGGAAAGTTAGATGATCAATTCCCTTTAGTTATTTGGCAAACAGGCTCAGGTACACAAAGCAATATGAATGTAAATGAAGTTATTGCCAATCGTGCTCAAGAACTTGCTGGAAGAGTAATTGGTGAAGGAGAAAAAGTAATTCAACCTAATGATGATGTAAACAAATCACAATCTAGTAACGATACTTTTCCAACAGGAATGCATATTGCTAGTTATAAAATGTTAAATGATATAACTATTCCTGGAATTGAAAAACTTCAAAAAACATTTGTAGCAAAATCAAAAGAATTTAAAGATGTTGTTAAAATTGGTAGAACACATTTAATGGATGCTACCCCTTTAACTGTTGGACAAGAATTTTCTGGCTATGCATCTCAATTATCTCACGGTTTAAGAGCTTTAAAAAACACATTACCTCATTTAGCTGAGTTAGCTTTAGGAGGAACAGCTGTTGGAACAGGCTTAAACACACCAAAAGGATACGATGTTTTAGTAGCAAAAAAAATTGCTGAATTTACAGATTTACCTTTTGTAACTGCCGAAAATAAATTTGAGGCCTTAGCAGCACACGATGCTATTGTTGAAAGTCACGGAGCGTTAAAACAATTAGCCGTTTCACTTAGTAAAATGGCACACGATATACGTATGATGGCATCAGGACCACGTTCTGGTATTGGAGAATTAATTTTACCAGCAAATGAGCCAGGAAGTTCTATTATGCCAGGAAAAGTAAATCCAACTCAAGTTGAAGCATTAACTATGGTTGCTGCACAAGTAATTGGTAATGATGTTGCAATTACTGTTGGTGGACTTCAAGGTCATTTTGAATTAAACGTATTTAAACCTGTAATGGCGGCTAATTTTTTACAATCTGCACGTTTATTAGGTGATGCTTGTGTTAGTTTCAACGATAATTGTGCTGTTGGAATTAAAGTGAATACCGAAAGAATAAATGAGTTATTAAATAATTCGTTAATGTTAGTAACCGCTTTAAATCCAAAAATTGGTTATTATAAAGCTGCAGAAATTGCAAATACGGCACACGCTAATGGAACAACTTTAAAAGAAGAAGCTGTTAGATTAGGATATGTTACCGCCGAACAATATGATGAATGGGTAAAACCAGAAGATATGTGTGGTTCTTTAAAATAAATTGTAATTTATTAACCTAAAAAAGAGAGTATCTAAAAAGTAAAAAATTCGTCAACCTGAACTTGTTTCAGGTTCTTATAATAACTGGTAATCAGTAAGATGAGATTCTGAAACAAGTTCAGAATGACAGTTTTCAAGACTTTTTAGATACTCTCTTTTTTGTAATTAATATTACTTAACTAATTGATAGCTTTGTTTAGCAATTTCTACTTCTTCATTTGTAGGAATAATTAACACTTTTACTTTTGAAGTTTCTGATTGAATTTCAGTAAGTTTTTTAGCTCCTAAATTGTTCTTTTCAGTATCTAAATTAATACCTAAATAATCCATATTCTTACAAACTAAATCTCTAATTAAAACAGAATTTTCTCCAATTCCTGCGGTAAATACAATAGCATCTAAACCATTCATTGCTGCTGCATAAGAACCAATGTATTTTTTAATTCGGTAAGCATTCATATCTAAGGCTAATTGACATTCTTTATTTCCTTTAGCTGATTCTGCTTCAATATCACGTAAATCACTAAAACCTGTTAAACCTAACATGCCACTTTGTTTTTGCAACATATCATTAACTTCTTCTAAGGTATATCCTAAATTATGTACTAAATAATAAATGATTGTGTGGTCAATGTCTCCGCTTCTACTACCCATAATTAAGCCCGTAACTGGTCCAAATCCAAGGGTATGATCAATACTTTTACCATTTTCAATAGCTGTCATACTACATCCATTACCTAAATGAATGGTTATTAATTTAGAATTTTGTATTCCTAAATATTCAATGGCTTTTTCTGAAACATATTTATGACTTGTTCCATGAAAACCATAAACACGAATGTGTTCTTCTGTTAAAAATTTATTAGGAATAGCATATTTATAAGCAACTTCAGGCATTGTTTGATGAAAAGCAGTATCAAAAACAGCTACTTGTGTGGCTTTTGGAAAAATATTTTCACAAACGTTGATACCTTCTAAATTTGGAGGATTATGCAAAGGTGCTAAAGAAAATAATGATTTTATTTTATCTTTAACTTCATTATTAATTATAGTTGTATTTGAAAAAGTGCTTCCACCGTGAACAACTCTGTGCCCAATAGTTTTAATTTCATCCGTAGATTTTATTACTCCAATTTTATCATCTAATAAAAACTGAACTACTTTTTTAAGTCCAACTTCATGAGTTGGAATTTCTAAAACTTCATTAATTTTATTTTCTGATGATTTATAATGAATTTCTGCATTATTTAATCCAATTCGTTCAACCAACCCCGAACAAATTACTTCTTCCTGAGGCATATTTATCAATTGATATTTAATGGATGAACTTCCTGAATTTATTACTAATATTTTCATGTTTTTATGTTAAATGCCTTGTGCTTGAATTGCTGTTAAAACAACAGTGTTAAAAATATCATTAATAGTACAACCTCTACTTAAATCGTTAATGGGTTTATTTAAACCTTGTAACATTGGTCCAATTGCTAAAGCACCTGTTTCACGTTGTACTGCTTTATAAGTGTTGTTACCCGTATTTAAATCTGGGAAAATCAAAACATTTGCATGTCCTGCTACTTCTGAATTTGGTAATTTACTTTTACCTACTGATAAATCAACTGCCGCATCATATTGAATTGGTCCTTCTACTTTTAAATCTGGTCTCAATTTTTTAATAATTTCTGTAGCTTTTCTTACTTTATCTACATCTTCTCCTTTTCCAGAAGCACCTGATGAATAGGATAGCATTGCTATTTTAGGTTCAATTCCAAAATTAACGCTTGAATTTGCAGAAGATATTGCAATTTCTGCTAATTGCTCTGCATTTGGATTTGGATTAATTGCACAATCTCCAAAAACAGAAACTCTATCATCTAAACACATAAAAAATATAGAAGAAACTACTGAAACGCCTGGCTTGGTTTTAACAAATTGCAATGCTGGTAAAATAGTATGTTGTGTGGTATGTGCAGCACCTGAAACCATTCCATCAGCTAAACCTTTATACACCATCATAGTTCCAAAATAGGAAACATCACACATTAAATCTTCTGCCATTGCCATAGTTAAGCCTTTATGTTTTCTTAATTCAAATAATGAAGTAACAAAATCTTGATAATACTCAGATTCTCCAGGTTTAATAATATTAATTCTATCAATATTAGTTTTTAAATGAAGTCTTTTAAGAGCGTTTTCAATTTTAGCTTTTTCACCTAAAATGGTCAAATCAACTACATCCATTTCAATCAATTTGCAAGCAGCAGTAATTATTCTATCATCATTTCCTTCTGGTAAAACAATATGTTTTCTAACTTGTTTTGCTCTTTTGAGTAAATTGTATTGAAACATTCTTGGTGTTATTCCACTATTAGTAAATGAAATTAATTTTTCATTAAGTTTATGTGATTCTACATATTTATCAAATGTATTTAATGATGTAATAATTTTTCGTTTATTACTCGCATACATTTGAGCCCTAACAGACCCCACAATATTAGTGGCTTCAAAAGTGCCTTGTTTTGCAGAAATTATAGGTACAATTTGATTTAAACCATCAATTAATTTTACAATGGATTCATCTAGTTTAATACCTCCTGTTAAAACAATTCCAGAAATAGATGGATAATTTGAAGATATGTTTGCTTGTAACGCTCCTAAAATTACATCAGCACGGTCACCAGGAGTAATAATTAAACTATTTTCTTCTATATGTGTTAAGTAATTACGCAATTGCATTGCACCAACTTTAAAACTTGCTGCTTGGTTATTTAAATGTTCTTTTCCAAATAAAACTTTTGCATTAAGTGCTTTGGAAATTTCTTTAACCGTTGGATTATTTAAAGAAGGAATTAATGGAATTACATTAACAAAAACATTTTTAGGTAAATTTTTCTCAACTCCTTTTTTAACAATTTCAATATTTTCTTCTTTAACTTTATTTGCAATAACCGCCAATACTTCTACTTCTTTTTCTTTAAAGGAATCGTATGCCAAATGTAATCCGTTAATAAATTCTTCTAATGTTTTGCCAATACCAGTAGAAACTATAATTGCAGGTATTCCTAAATTTTTTGCAAATAAAATATTTGCATCTAATTCAATAGCTGCCGTTTCATTAGAAAAATCAGTACCTTCCACTAGCATAAAATCATATTGTTCTTCTAGTTTTTTGTACTTTTCAATAATTATATCTAAAACTTCTCCTTCTTTACCTTCATTACGTTTATTTATAAATTCAGAACGCGTTAATCCATAGGCATCTTCTGGATTTAAATTTAACTCAAAATAAGAAATAATCGTTTTAATATGATTGTCTTTTTTTCCTTTTTTTACATCATCTATTATAGGTCTAAAATAACCAACTTTTGCTGTTTTGCCAAGCATCATTCTCATTAAACCTAAGGTTATTAAAGATTTACCACTATGAGCTTCACTTGTAGCAATATATATTGCTTTATTCATTTTTTTAATTTTTTACAAAGGTAATTCAATATTGCATGAAAACCTTAAGAAATCATTCAAAAAATAGTAACTATTATCACGAAATCGTTATAGTTTTTATACCGTAAAATCTTAAGAAATTAACTGTATATTTGAATAGATAATTCAAGTGCAAAATGAAAGTTTTATTTACAAATATAAAAGAGTTAATACAAGTTGAAGATTTTCCAAAACAAATGATTATTGGAAAACAAATGAAAGTGCTTCCTACTATTAAAAATGCATACCTACTTATTGAAAACAATATCATTAAAGATTTTGGTGAAATGGCTAAAATTCCGAAATTAAATATTGATAAGATTATTGATGTAACAGGAAAGATGATTTTGCCAACTTGGTGTGATAGTCACACACACATAGTTTATGCTGGAAATAGAGAACAAGAATTTGTGGATAGAATAAATGGTTTAACTTATGAAGAAATAGCCAAAAATGGTGGCGGGATTTTAAATTCAGCTAGAAATCTTCAAAATACTTCTGAAAATGATTTATATGAGCAATCGGCAATCCGTATTAAAGAAATTATGAAAATGGGCACAGGTGCTGTTGAAATAAAATCTGGTTACGGACTTACTAAAGAAGCTGAATTAAAAATGCTTAACGTAATAAAAAAATTAAATGAAAATTTCCCTATTACTATAAAAGCAACTTTTTTGGCTGCACATGCTTTACCAAAAGCATTTAAAAATAACAAAAGTGGTTTTATAAATATGGTTATTAATGAAATTTTGCCAGAAGTAGCAAAAGAAAATTTAGCTGAATTTATAGATGTATTTTGTGAAACTGGATATTTTTCTGTTGCTGATACCGTTAAAATTTTAGAAGCTGCTTCAAAATATAACTTAAAACCAAAAATACATGTAAACCAGTTTACTGCGATTGGCGGAATACAAGCTGGAGTGAAATTTAATGCACTTTCTGTTGATCATTTAGAAGAAATGAGAGATGAAGATATTGAGGCTTTAAAAAACTCTAAAACAATGCCTGTTGCATTACCATCTTGTTCTTATTTTTTAAGTATTCCATACACTCCTGCACGTAAAATAATAGATGCTGGTTTACCATTAGCACTTGCCACAGATTACAATCCTGGCTCTACTCCATCTGGAAATATGAATTTTGTGATTTCTACTGCCTGTATAAAAATGAAAATGATTCCTGAAGAAGCTATAAATGCTGCTACTATAAATGGAGCTTATGCCATGGGAATTGAAAAAACTCATGGAAGTATCTGCAAAGGTAAAAAGGCTAATTTTATTATTACACAATCTATACCTAGTTATAGTTTTTTACCATATTCTTTTGGAAACAATTTTATTGATAAAGTGTTTATTGAAGGAAAAGAAATTTAATAGTTAGCTGTTTTTCTTTTTAAACCATTTTTTAAAAAATGATTTCTTTTCATTTTCATGGTATCCATTAGAATATTTACCATAACCGTATCCATAACCATAAGAATATCCATAAGAATATCTGTATTTGGCTTTTACTTTAAAGTCATTTAAAATAATGCTAATGTTTGAAATTTCTTCTTTCAAATATTTTTCATTAATCATTTTTAACATCCCTTTTTGAGAATAACCATGCCTGGCAACATACATAGTAGTATCTGCGTATTTCAATAATTCAATAGCATCACTAACTAAGCCAATTGGCGGAGTATCGAGAATTATATATTCATAATCTTCTTTTAATTTATTAATCATCTCATCCATGCTAGAGTTAATTAATAGTTCTGATGGATTTGGAGGAACGGGACCAGATGTAATTACATCTAAATTAGGAATTTTAGATTTATGAATGATTGAAGATAAATCAGCATCATCAATTAAAAAATTAACAACTCCTTTTTTATTAGTAATTTCAAAATCACCAAATATTTTAGGTTTACGTAAATCTAAACCAACTAATATTGTTTTTTTCCCTCCTAATGCAAATACTGTTGCCATATTTATAGAAACAAACGTTTTACCTTCTCCACTAACCGATGATGTAACTAAAATAGTTTTAGGCTTATCTTTTAATTCTCTTGAAATTAAAAATTGAATATTTGAACGTAACGACCTAAAAGATTCTGCTACGGTAGATTTTGGTTTTAAAAAAACGGCTAAATTATTTTCAGCTAAATTTTTACCTAATACTCCTAAAATTGGAATTGGTGAAATACGCTCAATATCTTCTACTGTATTAATTTTATTGTCAAAAACTTCAAGTGCTATAATTACAAATAAAGGTAAAATAATACCTAATAAAAGTGCAATCATATAATTAAAAGAAGTTCTTGGTAAAATAGCTCCTTGACCTGTATCTTTTGCGGAATCTAAAACTGTAATATCCGATACACTTGCAGCAATGGCAATGGCTGCTTCATATCTTTTTTGCATTAAAAAAACTACATTAGATTCCGTTAAGCTATATTGCCGTTGATAATTTAAAAGTTTTTGCTCTTTATTTGGTAATTTATTTAACTTGTAATTATAAGAACTCAATCTTTTTTTGCTATTATCTAAACTCACCTCAATAGCATTAATTAAGGATGAAATATTTTCTAATAATACCTTTCTTGTGGTTTCAATTTCTTGTGTTGCTAATTTTAAAGAAGGATGATTTGCTGTAACTTCATTAGCTAATTGTTCTTTTTTTACTGATAATTCTGTTAATTTACCTACCATTCCAGCAATAGAAGCATCATCTACATTAATTATTGCAGGTGCCGGAATTTTAGCATAATTGGTATGTGTTTTAATGTAGTTTTCTAAATTTTTTAAATAGGCAATTTTATCGGTAAGTTCTTTTTGAACTTTATCTAAACCTGTAGTTTGTGAAAATATTTCAACACCTTGTGCTGATAAATCATAAATGGCATTTTTCTTTTTAAATTTACCTATATTATCTTCAATTAATTTTAAGCTATCTGAAGTGTTTTTAAATTGTTCGTCAATAAATTTTTTGGTGCTACGTGCATAATCTGTTTTTTCTGCAAGTTGATCTTTTGCCAAAACTTCTACCGTTTTGTTTAAAAAATCTACCAATTTATATTTATTAGCTCCAGTTAATGAAACTTCAATTAAGGAAGTTCCTGATAAACCTTTTGCTCTAATATTTCTATATTCGTTAGTAACTTCATTTATAGATTTTAATTGAATATAATAGGTTTTTCCCGTTAAATTACTGGTGCTGTCTTTCTTTATTAGTTCTCCTTTTAAAAAAGGTTCATTTATATATTCATTAAAAGAATATTTTTTACTAAAACTATATGTTTTTGGGATAAAATTTTTAGTAGTTTCATTGTTGTAATTCATTAATTTATACTTAGAATCTTCATTAAAATCAACAGAAACTGTAAAATTATTGTTATCCTGAAAAGTTATTTTTATAAAATTATCTAATAACTGATATTGATTAGGTTGTAATTTAATTTTAAACGGATTTTTACCATAAACATCTTCCTTTCTAAATTTCCCATCTACAAAATAATCAATATAAAATTTAAGTTCTTTCACCACTTTTTCATTATGTGATCTTGATGTAAATGTTTTTCTAATACTTTCAACTTTATCACTAACTCCTCCCCAATTAAATGCAATATTTGTACCTGTAGCAAATAGCGGATTTTGTTTTTCTTTTACTGCAATTGTTGTTTTTAAACCATAAATTTTTTGAGTTGAAATATTAAAGAAGTAAGCAATTGCTAATGCAATTATTATTGCTAATACAAACCATTTCCAATTAGCTAATATTCTAAATAAATAGTCTTTAATATCTGTAATTTGTTCGTTTGCTTTTTCGGAAAAATTAAATTGCTTATCCATCATAAACCACTATAAGTTTTTAACTAATAAAACCGAACTTACTAAAAAAGACAATACGGTAACTACCGTTGAAAATGATTGAAGTCCAGTAGTACCTGTTCCCCAAGATTTTTGTTTTAATGGAGCTACATACACAATATCATTAGGTTGTATATAAAAATGTTTTGAGTTAAATACATCAATATTTGTTAAATCTAAATGATATTTTTTTACACCATCAATGGTTTTTCTAATAATAATTACATCTTTTCTATTACCAAATTGCGTTATTTCTCCAGCATTTGCAATAGCATCTATAATAGAAACTTCATTTTGAGCTAAATTTAAAGTTCCTGGAGAATTAACTTCACCTGTTACTACAAATTTAATTCCTGTTAATTTTACGGTTACAAAAATTTGTGCTGGATTTTTAAAAAATTTACCCAATTCCATTTCAATTTTTTCACGAACTTCTTTCGTTGTATATCCTAAAACATTAATTTCTCCAATGTAAGGAATTCTAATATTTCCATGTCTATCAATAGTATAGCCTTTAAAATATAAATTACCTCCCACATTAGCTGCACTTCCAGAATTGCTTTCAACATTTTTAAACATAGAAACAATTTTAGGATTATCAGCTTTTATATCGATATATAAAATATCATTAACCTGTAACCGATAAGGTGCATTATTTAACTTATAAAGTTCTGATTTTTTTACTGGATCTCCTTGATAATAAGTCATTTGTTTTGTAGTAACACAAGAGGAAAACAAACTTATAACTAAAAGGTAAACAAAATATCTATTCATAAAATTTTATTGAAGCTAAGGCAAATATAATTTTAAATGACCTATTAAAATAATTTTTCTTTTAATTTCGCATTTAAATGTACTAATAATGTGGTTTAAAATTAAACGATATATTCTTTTTTTATTCAAATCTACTAATAAGCACGGTGTTCATTCCCCTTTTGTTTTTAATTTAATTACTAAATGTTTTAATTGTAAAACTAAATTAGAGCAAAAAAATGAATTTTACAACGTTAAAAAGTGGTTATTAAATGATAAAACAATACTTAATGTAAAGGATTTTGGAAGTGGTTCTAAAATATTTAAAACCAATAAAAGAAAAGTTTGTGATATCACAAAAATTGCAGGAATAAAAACAAAAAATGCACTTTTATTAATTCGGTTAGTCGCTTATTTTAAGCCTAAATATATTTTAGAAATTGGTACATCAGTCGGTTTAAGCTCATCTGCATTGCAAATTGGAAATCCAAAAGCTAAAATTATAACGTTAGAAGGTTGTCCAAATACGGCTAATTATGCAAAACAACTTTTTGAGAAGTTTAAATTTTCAACCATAAAAGTAATAACAGGTAAATTTGAAAACACGCTACCTAAATTAATTGATTCAAATTCTTTTGGCTTGATATATTTTGACGGCAATCACACTAAAAAAGCCACTTTAAACTATTTTTATGAATGTTTAAAAACAGTTAAAAATGAATCTGTTTTTATTTTTGATGATATTCATTTATCTAAAGAAATGTTTCAAGCTTGGAATAAAATAAAGGAACATCCTAAAGTTACGGTAACTATCGATACTTTTTATTGGGGAATTGTGTTTTTCAGAAAAGAACAAGTTAAACAACATTTTACCATTCGCATTTAAATTCAGTAATATTTATTTAAATTTACCTTATGAAAATTTACACAAAAACTGGCGATAAAGGAAAAACCTCATTGTTTGGAGGAGAACGAGTTCCTAAACATCATATTAGAATTGAAGCTTACGGCACTGTAGATGAACTAAATTCCTTCATCGGTTTAATAAAAGATCAAAAAATTGATGATGATACCAAAACAACTTTATTAAAAATTCAAACGGAGTTATTCACATTAGGTGCAATGTTAGCAACACCAACCAACAAAGAAAAATTAAAAACTGGAAAAGATCGGCTAAACATTCCAAAAATCACAACTAAATCTATCCTTTTTCTTGAAAATGAAATGGATAATCTAAATAAAAATTTAGAGACAATGACCAATTTTATTCTCCCTGGAGGTCATCCCGTAGTTTCATATTGCCACATTGCAAGATCCGTTTGCCGAAGAGCAGAACGAATTTGCACTCTATTAAATGAAAAAACAACTATTAATGAATTAATTGTAATTTATTTAAATCGATTATCCGATTATCTATTTACTTTAGCCCGCCATTTTTCAAGCTATTTTAAGGTAGATGAAATTAAATGGATTCCTGAAAAATATTAGCAATTATTTTTTTAAAATTAAAATCATAAAAAAGCTTGTTTTATTGTATAAAAAATTTATTTTTGCAAAAAAAATAATACTATAAAATTATGTATTGGACTTTAGAATTAGCATCTTATTTATCAGATGCACCGTGGCCCGCAAAAAAAGATGAGTTGATTGATTATGCAATAAGAACTGGAGCTCCATTAGAAGTAGTCGAAAACTTACAAGATATTGAAGATGAAGACGAAAATTATGAATCTATCCTTGAAATTTGGCCTGATTATCCTTCCCAAGATGATTACCTGTGGAATGAGGATGAATATTAATAACCCTAAAAAATTAAAAAAGTCTCGTTTGAGACTTTTTTTTTGTTTAAAAAGCTATATTTTTGAAGAAAATTTTAACACTTATCCAGTTAAAATAAATTAAATTCGTACACAAATTCATTATTCATTAAAATTGAGTAATAAAACATAACATTGAAAAAAAAAGATGAGTATATTAAATTCAGTATTAAAAATTTTTGTTGGAGATAAAAAGAAAAAAGATTTAAAAATTCTTCAACCAATTGTTGCAAAAGTTAGAGCTTTTGAACAGGAAATGAATAATTTAACTAATGATGAACTAAGAGCTAAAACTGCTTATTTTAAACAAAAAATAGCAGATGGAATTAGTGAATTTAAACAAAAAATTAATACTTTAGAAGAAGAAGCTAAAACTGCAAACATTGATAGAAAAGAAGAAATTTATGATGAAATTGATGCTTTAACAGATCAATCCTATGAAGTTTCTGAAACTATTTTAGAAGAAATTATGCCAGAAACGTTTGCTGTTATGAAAGAAACTGCAAAACGTTTTACTGAAAATAAATCTATTACCGTTACAACTACTGCTTTTGACCGTGAAATTTCAGCCATTAGAAATAATGTTACACTACTAAATGATGACCAAACAGAATGGGTAAACATTTGGGATGCACAAGGAATGGAAATAACTTGGGACATGATTCATTATGATGTTCAGTTAATTGGAGGTTCAGTTTTACACCAAGGTAAAATTGCGGAAATGATGACTGGTGAAGGTAAAACGTTGGTTTCAACCCTACCCGTTTATTTAAATGCACTAACAGGCAATGGCGTTCACGTAGTAACTGTAAATGACTATTTAGCAAAACGTGATGCCGCATGGATGGGAACAATGTTTGAATTTCATGGATTAAGCGTAGATTGTATTGATTTACACCAACCTAATTCCGATGAAAGACGAAAAGCCTACAATTCTGATATTACTTACGGTACAAACAATGAATTTGGTTTTGATTACTTGCGTGATAATATGGCACATTCACCAAATGATTTAGTTCAACGACCACATAATTATGCTATTGTAGATGAGGTCGATTCAGTTTTGGTTGATGATGCAAGAACTCCATTAATTATATCTGGTGCAACTGCTAATGCTGATAGACACGAATTTAATGAACTTAAACCAAGTGTAGATAGAATTGTAAACACACAAAAAAATCATTTAATTGGAGTTTTAGCAGAAGCTAAAAAACTAATTCAAGAAGGGAATACTAAAGAAGGTGGATTTTTATTGCTTCGCGTTTTTAGAGGATTACCTAAAAGTAAAGCCTTAATTAAATATTTAAGTCAAGAAGGAATTAAGCATTTATTACAAAAAACTGAAAACTTCTATATGCAAGATAATAATAGGGAAATGCCTAAAATAGATAATGACCTATATTTTGTAATTGACGAAAAAAATAATTCCATAGAACTTACTGATAAAGGAATTACATTTTTATCTGGAGATGATACAGAGGATGATTTCTTTATACTTCCCGATTTAAGTATGGAAATTCATAGAATTGAAAATGAATCAAATTCCCCAGATGATATTGCGACAAAAAAAGAAGAATTGTATCGCGATTATAGTTTAAAAAGCGAACGTATTCATACTATGAATCAACTTTTAAAAGCATATACCTTATTTGAAAAAGATGTGGAATATGTTATTATGGAAGATAAAATTAAAATTGTTGATGAACAAACAGGGCGTATTATGGAAGGGCGTCGTTATTCTGATGGTTTACACCAAGCAATTGAAGCTAAAGAAAACGTAAAAATTGAAGATGCCACGCAAACCTATGCAACCGTAACCTTACAAAATTATTTTAGAATGTACCGTAAATTAGCTGGTATGACAGGTACTGCGGTTACGGAAGCTGGTGAATTTTGGGAAATCTACAAATTAGATGTGGTTGAAGTACCTAGTAATAAACCTTTAATTAGAGATGATAGAGAAGATTTAGTTTTTAAAACAAAACGTGAAAAATATAATGCGGTTATTAATGAAATTGAAACTTTAGTAAACCTAGGTCGTCCAGTTCTAGTAGGTACAACTTCCGTAGAAATATCTGAATTATTAAGTAGAATGCTTAATATTAAAAAAATTCAACATAATGTATTAAATGCAAAACTTCATAAAAAAGAAGCTGACATTATTGCCGAGGCTGGTAAATCTGGCGTGGTAACTATTGCAACAAATATGGCGGGTCGTGGTACCGATATTAAATTAACCGATGAAGTTAAAAAAGCTGGTGGTTTAGCTATTATTGGTACAGAACGTCATGATTCTAGACGTGTTGACCGTCAGTTACGTGGTCGTGCAGGACGTCAAGGAGATAATGGATCCTCTCAGTTCTATGTTTCATTAGAAGATAATTTAATGCGTTTGTTTGGTTCTGAAAGAATTGCCAAAATGATGGATAGAATGGGATTAAAAGAAGGCGAAGTAATTCAACATTCTATGATTTCCAAATCAATTGAAAGAGCTCAACGCAAAGTAGAAGAAAACAACTTTGGTGTTCGTAAAAGATTATTAGAATATGATGATGTAATGAATTCACAACGTGAAGTTGTTTACAAACGTAGAAGACACGCTTTATATG
This sequence comes from Lutibacter sp., assembly GCF_021647475.1. Taxonomy (GTDB): domain Bacteria; phylum Bacteroidota; class Bacteroidia; order Flavobacteriales; family Flavobacteriaceae; genus Lutibacter. The sequence continues at coordinate 43,534 of NZ_JAKIUR010000008.1, read as the reverse complement.
GCTCTAGACTAAAAGTAGATATTGTAAACATGGTTTATGATACTTGTAATTCATTAATACGTGAAAATAAAGTAACAAGTGATTTTAAAAACTTTGAATACGAATTAATTAAGTTTTCTACAACCACTTCTCCTTTTACAGAAGAAGAATTTAAAACGCTATCGGAACAAGAACTTACCGATCAATTATTTGATGTTGTTTACAAACATTATAAAAATAAATTAGAGCGAAGTGCAAAAATGGCTTTCCCTGTAATTAAAGATGTTTATGAAAATCAAGGTGATAAATACGAACGTATAGTAGTACCATTTACTGATGGTAACAAGGAACTTAAAGTAATTACCAATTTAAAAGAAGCGTATGATTCTAAAGGAAAAGAATTAGTTACTGATTTTGAAAAAAACATCACCTTAGCCATTATTGATGATACTTGGAAAGATCATTTACGTCAAATGGATGAGTTAAAACAATCTGTTCAAAATGCTACTTATGAACAAAAAGATCCACTTTTAATTTACAAATTTGAATCTTTTGAGTTATTTAATGGAATGTTAGATACTATAAATAAAGAAGTATTATCCTTCTTATTTAAAGGTGAATTACCTTCTAATAATGCAAATCAAGTGTCTCAAGCTCAGGAAAGAAAACGTGAAAATGTAAAATTAACCAAAGAAGATTATAGTAATTTATCTGAAAATGCACAAACTAACCAAACGCAACAGCCACAAGTTGTAGAAACTATAGTTAGAACCGAGCGTAAAATTGGAAGAAATGAGCACATAACTATTAAAAATATTATGTCTGGTGAAAATAAAACGTTGAAGTACAAACAAGCAATTCCACTAATTCAAAAAGGAGAATGGGTTTTAGTTGATAAATAAATTACATCAATTTTAACGAAAAAAATAATTTGTATGTCCGTAATTAGTAATAATAAAGAACAACGTCATGCTGAACCTGCCTGTCGGCAAGGCAGGCTCGTTTCAGCATCTCATTTCCGTTTGATAACCAGTGTTTTATTGAATACGACCCTGAAACAAGTTCAGGGTGACGGACAATCAGAAAAACAACTATTTTATTTGAATAATTAAATCTATGCAAACATTTAAAAAAGAGTTTATTAATTACTCTTTTATAATTACTGGAAGCCTAATTACTGCAATTGGAGTTGTTGGATTTTTAATCCCTAATAAAATTGTAACTGGTGGTACGGCAGGTTTATCCATTATATTTCATTATTTATTTAATTTACCAACGGGGATTTTAATGTTTTTAATTAATACGCCATTATTATTAATTAGTATTAAACACCTAGGAAAAAGATTTGCATTTAGAACAATTGTTGCCATTATTTTGCTATCCTCTTTTATTGATTTATTAGCCGAAATTATACATTTTCCTGCTTTAAGTACAAATACTTTATTAGCTACTATTTATGGAGGAATTTGTGTAGGTGTTGGCTTAGGTTTAATTTTCAAGGGAGATTCTTCTGCTGGTGGAAGTACCATTATAGCAAAAATAGCAACCACAAAATTAGGATTGAGAGCTGGAACTGTAATTTTGTTTTTAGATATTATTGTAGTTGTTTCTGCGGGAATTGTATTTAGAGACATTGAATTATCTCTATGGAGTATGATTAGCATTTTTGTTGCTTCTAAATTTATAGATTTAGTATTAACAGGAATAAAACAAAACAAAATTGTGCATATTTCTTCAAATAACCTTGACGATTTAAAACATACTATTACTGCTGAAATGGGAATTACAGGAACCTTAATTAAAGGAGATGATCTTCATTTTGAAAATGGTAGAAATATTATTTTTCTATCTATAAATAAAAACAGAATAATTGCACTTAAAAACTTGGTAGAAGAACACGATAAAAATGCATCTATGATTGTATTTGAAGCTACTGAATTAATAGGCTCTAGTAGAAAATTATAACTTAAATTTTAAATTTTTTATCATAAGGAATACTTTTTAGCAAATGTTTAATTACCGCAACTCTTGCAAATGTTTTTTGATTTAAAAGTGTCTCTATTTGTATTATTTCTTTATGAATAAGTCTATTCTTTTTTCGTTTCATAGTTACAAATCTATTAATTTAGATTTGTTGCGTTAAGTTCTTGAATAGAGGATTCATTATAAAAAACCATCCGTATTGATTAATAGAAAAACAGGATTCCCAATCAAGCTGAGAATGAACTGTGCTCAAATACAAATATTTAATTGATAATTTTCATTATATTTTTATCCGAATTCATTTTATTTTGTTAAACTAAACCGAGCTCCAAAAACATACATATTTTCTATAAAAGTAAAATGTTGAGTTGCTTTATCTCTTTTATCTTTGGTTGTTCTAATATCCTGCATATTTATATAACCCACTTTAAAATTAGATTGTATAAAAAAGTGTTTGAAAAAAGTAAAATTTAAACCTGCATGAGCAGAAAAACCGTAACCAGATACGTGGAATTCATCATATAGTTCTTTACCCATTAATGTTGTATTTGTTTTTGGATATAAAATTCCGACACCAATTCCTTCAGTTAAATTAATATCTATATTTTTTACTGAAAATTTCAACCAATTATCTAAATTATCAAATCGGCTAACTTCCATATTTATATAGTTTAAACCATCAGTATGTTCAAATAATAAAAAGTCGCTAGTTAAAACTTTATCTACATTGCTATAAACGCCATCAAAAGCACCACCCGTATTTATAACACCGTTCATTCTAACAATTTGGTCATTTCGCATCACATATTTCATATGGTCAAGTCCTATGGAAACGGTATAATGTTCCTTTAAAAAATAACCTATTCTAAAATTAGTTTGTGGAATGGTTAATTCATCTAATTTTAAAAAATAAATTCCGAATGGTTTTGGTTTATCGTCTGCTTTTACATCATATAAAGTGAATTTATAATCAGCTCCGCTAAACTTAATATCTGAAGTTGAATAATGATCTCTATTCCAACCCCAATACACAAAAAACTTCCCTTTATTTGGACCTGCATCGTTATAATTTAAATCTTGAGATTTTACTACTTCTTGAGAAAAAGTGATAGTACTGGTTAAAATAAGTACCATTAATATTAAATTTTTCATTTTTATTTATTATTACTTGTTGTACATTTTGACTCTTTAAACTTACTGCTAGGTCAATTTGAGTAATTTTTGATAAAAAATGGTATCGAGAAGGGCTATTTTTAAATAAAAAACCTATTCTCGATACTAATTTTAAGCCTAAAAAGGCTAAAATTCACTCGAATTGACGAAATTTTATCAAAATGCACAACGGGTTATTATTTATAAGATTGATTTTATTTCTTTTATGAATCTTGCTGCCAATTCATCAGCACTTTTTTGTGAAATACTTTCAGTATATATTCTAATAATTGGTTCTGTATTTGATTTTCGTAAATGAACCCATTCATTATCAAAATTTATTTTAACACCATCAATAGTTAAAACATCTTCGTTTTTATAGTTAGAAGCCATTTTTTCTAAAACTTCATTTACATTAATTTGTGGTGTTAACTGAATTTTATTTTTACTCATATAGTAGTTAGGGTAACTATTCCTTAATTCCTTACAAGATATTTTTGATTCGGCTAAATGCGATAAAAATAACGCTACACCAACTAAAGAATCTCTTCCGTAATGTGATTCTGGATAAATAATTCCGCCATTACCTTCTCCTCCAATTATTGCATTGGTAGCTTTCATTTGAGCCACAACATTTACTTCGCCTACAGCACTTGCTGTATAATTTCCACCGTGCTTTTCTGTAATATCTTTTAATGCCTTTGAAGATGATAAATTAGAAACGGTATTTCCTTTAGTTTTACCTAACACATAATCGGCACAAGCAACTAGCGTATATTCTTCACCAAACATAGATCCATCTTCACAGATTAAAGCTAATCTATCCACATCTGGATCAACTACAATACCTAAATCAGCATTTTCTTTAACTACTAATTTAGAAATATCCGTTAAATGTTCTTTTAAAGGTTCTGGGTTATGAGGAAACTCGCCGTTTGGCTCGCAATATAATTCTACACATTCTACTCCTAATTTTTCTAATAAAGCAGGAATTGCGATTCCACCTGTTGAATTTACAGCATCAACTACTACTTTAAATTTTGCTTTTTTTATAGCTTCAATAGCTACTAAATCCAAATTTAGAACTTCATTTATATGTCTATTTATATAATGTTTCTTCTTTCTAAAAACACCTAAATCATCAATTTCTGCAAACACAAAAGCTTCATTTTTAGCAATATTTAATACTTCTTCTCCATCTGCTGCTGTTAAAAATTCTCCTTTATGATTTAATAATTTTAAGGCATTCCATTGTTTTGGATTATGACTTGCAGTAATAATAATTCCACCATCGGCTTCATCTAATTGCACTGCTATTTCTACAGTTGGCGTGGTTGACAAACCTATATCCACCACTTTTATACCTAAACTAATTAACGTATCACCAACTAAACCACTTACAATTTTCCCTGATATTCTGGCATCTCTACCCAAAATTACTGTAAGGTTTTTCTTTTTAGTTGATTTTTTTAGCCACATTCCATAAGCAGCGGCAAATTTCACGGTATCTAACGGAGTTAGATTTTCTCCTACCTTTCCTCCTATGGTACCTCGTATTCCAGATATTGATTTTATTAAAGCCATATTATTTTTTTACAAAAGTATTGTTATTCCTTATAAAAAAGAAAAAAGCTGCATTAAAATAATACAGATTTTTATAATTATATGGTGTCTCGTCCTGAAATAGCATTACACAAAAAACTAGTGTAATGAAAACAATTTATGTAAAACGGACTCAAAAAGATTACAGTTTAAGTTTAAAACTTCAAATAGTTCAATTAATAAAACAAGGGAACTTATCCACAACAGGGGTTCAGCGAGTATGGTATTCAGGCAAGGAGTACTATTGTAAATTGGCTTAGAAAATATGATAATTTTGATTGGAAAAATCAAACACCATCAAATATGGAAAAAACACCTGAACAAAAGCTATTAGAGATGGAGCAAGAAGTTCCTCTTTTTAAAAAATAAGTATCTCAATCAGATAAGAAAGCTATTCTGTTTGATATGATGATTGATTTGGCAGAAAAAGAATATAATATTCCAATAAGAAAAAACTACAAACCCGAGTAATAGATTTATCAAAAGAACAGTGCGGCCCAAAGTATTAGTCCTTCCTATAAATTACTTGGGGTAAGCAGACAGGTATATTATTGTTCCATTGTAAGAGTTGCAAAAGGTAAAGCAATAGACAAACAAGTTGTTGAAATGGTTACTCAAATACGTACTCAAATACCAAGGTTAGGAACAAGAAAGTTATATTATTTACTACAAGAAGAATTAGAATTTCTTGGCATTGGGAGAAATAAATTATTTAAAATTTTAAAAGCCAATCCTGAATTCAAGAACTTAACGCAACAAATCATATAACCACCAATTCACATCACAGATTCCGAAAGCATAAAAACCCGTATAGAGTATTTAGAAATTGTTTATCTAGAACAAGTTTGGGTTGCTGATATAACTTATGTGGAACATCGTTAATAATCCAATGTATTTAGCCTTGATAACCGATGCTTATTCCAAACCAAATGCATCAACAAAAAAATATAAAAATTAAAACCTATAAAACTAAAAATCTCCGAGAGTTGCAACTCTCGGAGATTTAAAACTATCTTTGTATAAACTTGTAACAGTTATTTAGGACGTCACAAATATACGTTTAAAAGAATTTTCCTCTATTATCTGTTATATCAGCATTATCTTGCAAAACCTGATATAATTGATAACTTCTTCCTTGTAATTTTTTAGTCATATTATTTCTAAACGCATTATAATTATTTAATTTAATAGGATTTTTGCGTTTAGTTACTTGTACTACAAACACTCCTTTATTACCCGAAATAGCTGGAGAGACTTTATTTAAAGCTAACGTTGACATTGCACCTACAACTGAAGGTTCATTACCAACTCCTGAAATTAACGGACTAGCTAAAGATACAGAACTTGCAAAACGAACCGTAGTGTTCGCATTTTTTGCAATCTCTGCTAAAGTAGTCCCTTTTATTTTTTCTTTTAATAAAGCAGCTTTTTTCTTACTTATTAATAATGGTCTAACCTTAGCAATAATTGATGAATTTAAAGAAATTTCATCAGCTGAAGTCATTCCTGTTAAAACTACAACAGCATAACCTCTTTTTTCGCCAACATTTATATCAAAACGCTTTGAGTTACCAATTTCTCTTTCTGGTTTATAAGACCAAGTTACAATTTGCCTTTGAGCACCAATACCTGGAACATTTTCAGATAATACTTTTAAATTAACCGCAGATTGCACTTTATAACCATCTGCTTTTGCAACTTCATCTATTTTTTTACCATCAGATAATTGTGAAGCAACCATTTCTGCTTTTTGGAAAATTAAATTTTCTGTATCTTCTGATGGCTCAATTGAACGAGCAAAAGTTACCAATTTAACTGCCTTTTTAGGTTTAGTTTGTTCGTTAATTTTAATTACGTGAAAACCAAAAGCAGTTTCAACTACTTTTATACTTCCTGTTTTATTTTTAAAAATAAAATTTGCAAAATCTTTATCAAATGAAGGTGAAAAGGCTTGGTTTTTTGTAATCCATCCTATACTTCCTCCTTTACCTTTAGTGCCATCAGAGTTAACTTTATCAGCCATTTCTTTAAATTTAGTATCACTATTTTTAACTAAATTATAAATACTATCTGCCATTTTTTTAGCGGCTTCTTTTGTTCTGTTTGAAGTTGAACGAACAGCTCCTTTGTAAGGAACAATAATATGGCTCGATTTAACAGAATCTGGCATTTTTATAACTTCTACTAATTTAGAAATTTTATAAAATCCATTTTCTTTATATGGTCCAAAAACATCACCAAGTTTACCATTAAATACAGCTTCTGAAATTTCTTTAGGAACCTGATTTTTAAACTTGTAAGAATTATCTAATAATAAATCTGATTTATTTTCAACTAAAAACTCTTCATAATTAGTAGCATTTTTTAATCCATGAGTTTTTATAATAGACTTAGCTGCATTACTATATTCTTCTTTATCATTAATATAAGAGGCTACTTTTGCTTTTACCGCTTCTCCATCAGCTTTTGAAGGAACAATATCAAATTTAATATATTTAATTGAGCGTGTGGCTTCTGGTTTATATGTTTTTGGATTATCTTTTACGTAGTTTAAAATATCACCTTTTGTAACGACAACTAAACTATCAGGAATTAGGCGGTAAGGCATAAATACAAAATTACCACTTACAGTTTCATTATTAAAGTTATAATCTCTTTCACCTTCTTTCAATGAAGCACCTAATCCGGCACTTACTAAAGTTGTATAAGCTTGTCTTTCTAAATTTTGCTTAATCTGTTTTTCAGTATTTAACCAATCTATCCAACCTTTAGTATTTCCTGATTTTGCATCATCTTCTAAAGTTGCAACATATTCTTTTAATTTTTCTTCATCAAATAGACCTGCTTTATTTTTAAATATTGGTGAGTTTTGAATTTCAGGCATTGCAACCATTGCATCCCAAATATCTTTTTCACCAACTACAATACCGGCTTCTTTAAGTTGAGTTTTAAAAATTTTCTCACTAACTAATGAATTCCAAACGGTATTCACAGCTTGCATTTGAGTAACTCTTGATCCATATTTAGCTCGATAATTTTCAACTTGTTTTGCAAAATCTTCTCTACCAATAACTTGTCCGTTTACTTCTCCAACTTCATTGGTTTTACTTGCATTGAAAAAACGTTGAATTGAACTTGGATTTAGTACAAATGCAAAAAGTGCTAATCCTACAATTAGGATTAAAAACATAGAGCGATCTCTAATTTTTGATAATATTGCCATTATAGTTTTCTTTTATTACAGTGTGCGAAAATACAATTAAGTATTTAATTATAAAAGTGAAATGGCTTTATTTAATGTGTTTAAGTAATTATTTTTTGATTTAAATACGAATTAATTCTCTTTATCTAAAACTTTAACGTAAACTTCCATAATTTTAGAAGAATCTACTTTTAACATTTTAAAATGAAGATGGTTAATTTCAATAATTTCATCTTGTTTTGGAATATTTTCATTGCAATACACAATGTAGCCTCCTAGGGTTTCATACGCTTCATTTTCAGGTATATTAAGATGAAAATTTTCATTTAAAAAATCTACCTCTAACCGTGCTGAAAATTCAAATTCTCTGTCATTAATTTTATGTTCTAAAAATTCAACAGTATCATGTTCGTCAATAATTTCACCAAATAATTCTTCAACAATATCTTCAACGGTAATAATGCCAGAAGTTCCTCCAAATTCATCTAATACAACTGCAATACTTTTTTTCTTTTTAGTTAAAATATTAAGCAAATTATTAATTAGCATACTTTCTGGAACAAATTCTACTGGTAAAACAATACTTTTTAAATTTTTTGGTTTTTTAAATAATTCAAAAGCATGAACATATCCTAAAATATTATCTAAGGAATTTTGATAGACAATAACTTTTGAATACCCAGTTTCTATAAATAATTTTTTAATGTTATTTATGGTTTCTGAAATATTAACTGCAACAATTTCAGTACGTGGAATCATAATTTCACGAGCCTTAACATTATCAAATTCTAGAGCATTTTTAAAAATTTGAATTTCAGAATCTACTTCTTCATTTTCGCTTGTGTTTTCTAGTTGTTCTGTAATATAATTTCCTAATTCTTCTTTACTAAATTCCGTTTGTAAATTATCTTTTGAGGTGTGAAAAAAGTGTTTTAACAAAAAGTCAGAGATTGCCGTAATAAAATTAGAAATAAAATGAAAAATTATATAAAAAAAATACGTTAGTGGAGCAAAAAAACGCAAGGTTTCATTTGCGTAAATTCTAAAAATTGCCTTAGGTAAAAATTCAGCAAAAATTAGAATAATTAATGTAGAAATAACGGTTTGAATTAGTAAAATTGAAAATGTGCTTAGTTCATTTTTTGGTAAAAAATGAGTAATAAAATCGCCCATAAAAAAACTGTAAACTACCAAAGCTATATTATTACCCACCAACATAGTTGTAATAAACTTTGTAGATTTTCTAGTGATTTTTGATAGAATTTTAGCAATAAAGCCTTCTTTTTTCTTTTCTAATTCTATTTGAAATTTATTAGAAGAAATAAATGCTATTTCCATTCCTGAAAAAAATGCGGACAACAGCATAGAAATTAATATGATAGCAATTTGGGTTTCCACTTATTGCTTGTTTCTTTTTTCAAATTTTTTTCTAAAACTTCGCCTAAAAAAGAACATTCCTAATGCAAGCACAGAGAATATTGCGAAAAAATACACTTTATCTTTTCCTAAATTCAAAAAAGTTTCAACAGCAAAAAAAATTGCGATTAATAAGTATCCGTATTCAAAAAGTTTCCAAATTTTATTCATGTTTTAATCTTTAATAGTTAGTACACCTGTTTGGTTTTTTACCCACCAATGTTTTAAATCTTCTGTTGCTTCAAAACCTACACCGTAAATTGTATCGGTTAAAGTATAAAAAGTAAATTTATTTTCAGTAAAAAAATAATGTGTTTTTTGATCCCAATAAATTTGATTCGTTTCTAATCTATTTTTTTGAGCATAATTATATATTGAAACATTATGTTTTATTTCAGAGACTTCTGTTTTAGCAAAGCTTTTTGCATAATCTCCTTTAATAAGAATGGAATCACCATCTTTATTTATAGTAGTTATTTCAATTCCTTTAGGAAAAACAGAATAAGGATCTTTAGTTCTATTACTAAAATCAAGCATTAATTTCGCTTTCATTTTAATATCAATTCTACCAGAATCCGTATGCCTTAAATTAATATTGTAAGCTTCTCCAATAGGTAAATTTTTATCAGCTAAAAAATCACGTACTTCTTTAACACTATTTGTACATGAAAAAAACATTGCTAATAAACTTATAAAAGCAATGTTTTTAATATTATTTTTAATTGACTTTGTCATACAACAAATATATCAATTATTAGTATGTAAAACTAGTAGTTTGGTACTCGTACAGTTTCATTAATCCAACAACCTATTCTATGTATTGAGCCAGGCTTAACACCTGCAACAAATAAATCTTTTTTAGTTGGAATATTTTTTGAATAGGCTCTTATAAACCTATTTGCTAATGAACTTACACTTGGATCAACTGATTTTGCTTTTCGTGCCTTATTTAAAGCTGCTACATATACCATTCTTTTTGAAACTACATCGGTACCACAAGAATTAGCACTTGAAGCATACAAGCTAGCTATAACTAAATAAGCCTTACCCATACTTGGTTGAAATTTTAAAGCTTTGTACGCATAACTTCGAGCTTCACTTTTTCTTCCTTTTTTACCTAAAATTTGTGCAACTCTAAGTAAACCTTGTGCTTTTTTATAAGGATCTGTTTCTTGTGCTATCGCTTGTTTGAAATAGTCCATTGCTTTTGTACTTTGTCCTTTTTCCATTAAAATACCAGCATAAAATACAGAAGCTTGTGGTGATGGGTCAGTTTTAACATATTGTTCAACTAAAGTGTCATAAAAAGGATCAGCTGTACATTCTTTAGTGTACATCCTTGATACGGCTCTTTTCAACCAAACTTTATCATTTTTCTTTTCTTCAAAATACTTTTTATTTAAAGGGATTAAATTCTCACAGGTTGAAATTGAAGCTAATTTTGCATCTAAACCACCTTCAACTAATGATAAATTAGTTAGAATTTGTTGATACAATTTTTTATGTCTAATATCCTTAGAACTTAATTTTGTAGAATCTTTTGCATTAATTGCATCAATTTTTTTAGAATATACCGCAAATTTATTATCAACACCTTCAGCAACCTCATCATAAGTATCAAATACTAACTGTGGGTTGGTATCTTTATTTTTGCTTAAAACTATATCAAAATATCGATACATATTTTTTGCTGATAAAGCTGTTGGATCTATTTTAAAAGCTTTTTCCAACCATTCATACACTTCAGACTCCGAAGCACCATGTTCAGCTTTAAAAGTTGCAATATCATTATCAACTCTGGCTAAGTTTTTTGTTGGATAATATTTAATTCTTTGATTATAAACTCTCATTACCAAATCAGCTGCAGCTTTTTTATCTGCTTCACTTGCGTGTGCTAATTTATACTTAGCTATTTTTGCTCCATATTTATAAATATTAATGGATAGGCTAGGACAATTATCCATACACCACATCCAATTATCAAAGGCGGCATCATATTTTTTAGCTTTAAAATCTCCTTTAAATAAATTATATTTTATACCGCAATCTTGATTAGCTTGTGCAAAAACCATTGGAGTTGCAACTAATAAAAATAATACTAACGCTAAAGTTTGTTTCATTTTTTTCATCATTTATGTATTTTCTTAATAATTAAAATATTTGTCGTTTTTTGAACCACTTATCATTTAAGGATAAACTTACTCTAAATTTAAAATAATTTTCTTGAACTAATCCGCTGGTGGTTTTACCTCTTTTACCGACTTCAAATCCAAGATTTAAATTTGATAAATGTTTGTTCATTGGTAATCCTACTCCAAAAGATATGCCAAAATCATGTATTGCCTCGTAATTTGTTCCATTTCCTAGTGCATCAACCGTTAATCCAGTGTTTTCAAATTTAAGACCCGCTCTATAAGTAACTCTTTGCCAATAACTTGAAATTGAGTTAAACTTTGGTATATAAAACCCACCAATTGCTATTTTATTATAATTATCGTAAGCAATTCTGGTATAGTTACTTAATACATCTCCTTTAATATTTAAAGCATTTTGGAAACTATAATCCCCCCCTGCATACCATTTACCTTCTTTACCGAAACCTACTCCTAAATTAGTTCTAATGGGTGATTTTATAGTTCCATTACTTTTCACATTTGAAATAGTATCTCTAGGAGATTCCACAGTATTATATACTAATGAGTAAAAATATTCGTCCCCTTCTGTTTTAATATTACTTTCTAATTCAAAATTTGCACCTAAATGCATATTAACTTTTTCAGATAATTTTTTATCGTAAATCATACCAACAGACATAGCATATCCCTTAATCCTAGAAACTGCTTGATATTTAGTTGCCAAGGCAATATCCTTTTTTTGATTAATTACACTATTATCAATATTACCAAATATATAATTTCCTTGCAAACCTACACTAAAGTCTTTAAATGCTTTGTAACCAAAATTAACAAATGCTTTATTTGTACCTCCATTACCATTATAATAAGAAGCCTCAATTACATTTCCATCAGTATCTTTAGTAGAAGTTATTAGAGAATATCCAACAGATGAATTGGGTAGCAATCCAAAGGAAAAACCTGCTTTATCACTTAAAGGAATCCCAACTGCTAAGTATGATAAATAGGTAAATGCCCCTTTTTGATTATTAATATTATCTTTAGCATTAATATTTACATTTTCTAAAGCTAAAGAATAATTTGTAGATTTAATGAATGCAATTGCCGCTGGATTTAAAAAATTAAGATGAAAACTATCATGAAAAGAAACTCCAACACCTCCCATACTTAATTGTTCTACTGTAGTTTGATTATTTTTATCTCCTATTCCAAAAAAAGAATATGCTGAAACATCATTAACTTGAGCGAAACTTACTATTGAAATAAATAGTGTACAAACTACTATTATTTTTCTTATCATTTATTACAAATTATAGGTCAAAATTATGTTTAATCCTTCTAATAAAAAATTAGGATTGGCAAATATGCCATTTTTTAATCTATTATTCAAGAAATTAACGTCTCCACCTGTTAAAACTATTGTTAAATCTCTATTTTTTTTTCTATATTGTTCAATAAAACTATCAATTTCGCTTATAACTCCCTTTATTACTCCAATATGAATACTTGAAATTGTACTGGTTCCAATTAACTCATTTTCAAAATTGGGGTTAAGCAAAGGTAAATTTTCTGTAAAATGGTTAAGTGACTTATATCGCATAGTTATTCCTGGAGAAATAGCTCCCCCAAAATAGTTTCCTTCTTTGTTTATAAAATCATAGGTTATGCAAGTACCCGCATCTATTACTAAAACATTTTTATTTGGATATTGAAAAACAGCTGCTGATGCAAGTGCTATTCTATCAACTCCAAGCGTTTTTGGTGTATCGTATTTATTTTTAAAAGGAATTTTAGTGCTAGCATTTAAAATAATAAGATTTATCTTTTCTTTAATCTGAGAAATTTGAGATTTATTTAAAGTTGAAACGGAAGAAATTATAGCGTTTACACATTCAAATTTATTAATACTTTCAACTACATTTTCTACTATATTTTTATGGCTAAATGTTTCAGAATGAATTATTTCACCTTTATCAAAAATAGCACTTTTTATTCTTGTATTACCAACGTCAATTACTAAGTTCATTTTATTTTTTTAATACTGCTCAAAAATACAACAGATTTTTTTAAAATTGTTTTGTCAGGTATAAAAAATACATATATATTTGCATCCGCTAAGGCAATGGTACCTTAGCTCAGTTGGTAGAGCAAAGGACTGAAAATCCTTGTGTCCCTGGTTCGATTCCTGGAGGTACCACAAAAAAGCCGAACTTTTAGTTCGGTTTTTTTATTTTAATCATCTATTAATTCAGTAGCATCTAAGTCTATATCTTCTTCAATATCAATACCCTCAACTATTGGATCAATTATAGAATCGTCACCTAATAGTTCTTCATGAATTACCATACTATCTACAAGTTGATCACTAACTTTAACTAAATAAGTAGTTTCTTCGGTTTTTACTTCAACCGCTTCAATGTATTGCCCTTTATGATTTGTGAACTTAATAATATCTCTAATTCCGTAACCGTCAGGAAACTTTTCAACGAGTAAATTTAAAATTTCAGGTGTCAATTTTTTATAATCTACAATTACTCTATTCATAACAAAAGGATTATAATTATAAGTAAATTTTCTTAACCAATTTTAATTTAATAGTATTTCAAATATATAAAATAATTGAGTTATACGTTTAGAAAACGTAATTTTTTTTAGTTTGGCTATTTTCAATTAGTTATAATTTTTAAAATTAATTTCACCTTACTTCAATACCAAAAGATAGATTATTTTAAAATATAAGAGATTATAACTTACTGATTATCAATTACAATATGAACTTCGTTTAAGTGTATAACTCAATAAAATAATTTAAACCAAAAAATGATTTTTTTAAAAGAACAAGTAAATTTTTAGCCTTGTTTATCAATAATAAATTAACCCGTTGTACATTTTGATTCTTTAAACTTACTGTTACGTCAGTTCGAGCCTGCCTGACGGCGAGGTAGATAATTTTTGATAAAAAATTGTATCGAGAACATCTGTTTTTAACTGAAAAACCTATTCTCGATACTAATTTTATGCCTAAAAAGGCTAAAATTCACTCGAATTGACAAAATTTTATCAAAATGCACAACGGGTTAAACTATAACATTTTTAATGTATTCACTTCCATTTCAGTCAAATTCCTATACATTCCTCTTGGTAAATCTTTTTTTGTAAGTCCTGCAAAAATTACTCTATCTAATTTAACCACATTGTAGTTAAAATGTTCAAATATTCTACGTATAATTCTATTTCTTCCAGAGTGAATTTTGACTCCAACTTCACTTTTTGGTTGGTTCATTATATACGAAATTTCATCAACTATTACGCTTTTATCATCTAATACAAAACCTTCTGCTATTTTTTGCATATCACTCATTGCTAGCTTTTTATCAAGACTTGCATGGTATAATTTTTGGATATGATGTTTAGGATGTGTTAGTTTTTTTGCCAACTCTCCATCATTGGTGAAAAGTAATAATCCTGTTGTGTTTCTATCTAATCTACCCACAGGATAAATGCGCTCTTTAGTAGCATTTGCAATTAAATCCATTACGGTTTTTCTACCACGTTCATCATCCATAGTAGTAATGAAATTTTTAGGTTTATTAAGTAAAACATATCTTTTTTGCTCTAAACTAATTAAGGAATCATCAAATTTAACCTCATCTGTTGGTTGAACTTTATAACCCATTTCGGTAATTAGTTTACCGTTTACTTTAACATTTCCTGCTTTAATATAAACATCCGCTTCTCGACGTGAGCAAATACCCGCATTGGCAATAAACTTATTTAAACGAACTTCATCCGTATTAAAAGTTAGGTTAGCTTTTTTATCCGTAGTTTTTGGTTTATCGCTAAAGTTTGATTTATATTTTTTTTCAATACCTCTTTTATAAGAAGATTTTTTTTGAAATTTCTGATTTCCTTCTTTTCTAGATTCATTCTTCGAAAATTTTGAATCAAAAGTTCTTTTAGTGTTTTTTTTAGAATCTCTTTTTTCGGAAGATTGTCGTCCTCTCGACGAGTTTTTATTTGGTTTCATTTTAAAAATTTTTGCAAAAGTAAGGTTATTCTTTGAATAAGAAAGAATTAACTATTTTATTAAAAGTATTCTATTAATAATTACAGAATAATCAATTAAAGATAAGCTGAATACGCCTGTAATAATTAACAATTTTAAAAGTACGTGAAGAATTAAATATTTTTTATCACTTTTATTAATCCATAAAAATAAATTAAAAATAAAAAGGACTACAATACTCACGTAAAAATAGTATTTCATTCCGCCAATTTCAGGATATTTTAATAAAAAATAAATTGGATTTAAGGTTAGAATTGTTATAAGTGAAATTAACAATTTTGTAAAATATTCTCCATATCTAACGGCAATGGTTTGATAGTTTTGCACAAAATCGCCTTTAATTTTTTCTAAATCTTTTATCAATTCCCGTATCAATAATATAAAAAACAAAAAGGCTGCGTGGGTAAATATTATTTCTGAAAAATTTTTATAATATACAAAGATTGCAAAAAATGGTAAAATTGCTAAACTTACTGCTGAAAACAATCCAATTAGTGGATATTTCTTTAATTTATGTGAATACAACCAAATTAAGAAAATATACACGGAGAAAAATAATGCAGCCCTCCAAGAAACTAAAAAGGCAAATAAAACTCCTATAAAATTTAATAAAAAATAGATAAGTAATTTAGTTTTTTGAGTAACTATAGCATCAATTTTATGTTTTATTGGTCGGTTTATTCTATCCGCATCTAAATCATAAAAATTATTAATAATATACCCCGAAGCAATTACGCAAACTGTTGAAAGTACAATAAAATATAGGTTTATATCAAGTAAAACGTATCGTAATGATTTCTCTGGAGAAAAAATAAAAATAGAAGCTAAATATTGTGCTATTACAATTAATAGAATATTATAACCACGCACCACAGAAAACAGACTCAGTATTTTTATATAAAACGGAGCTTGTTTTTTACTGTTGTTTTTAGAAATTTCTAATAAATCCATTTAAATAAGTTATAAAATTTAATAGTTAGTTTATTAAATTTTATTTGAGCATAAATTAAGTTACTAAAATCTATAAACTAGTTCCAGCTTATATTTTTTTAGTATATTTTTTGTCTTTGCATAATCTTCAGTAAAGCCTAAAATATAACCACCACCACCTGAACCGCAAAGTTTTAAATAGTAGTCGTTAGAATCAATTCCTTTTTGCCAAATAGTATGGAATGTTTTTGGAATCATTGGTTTAAAATTTTCAAATACTACTTTTGAAAGTTGCTTAACATTACCAAATAACGATTTTACATTTCCATGTAAAAAATCGTCAATACAAGCATCGGTGTATTTTGCAAAATCTTCATTTAGCATTTTTCTGAATCCTTCATTTTTCATTTTATTCATAAAAATGGTTACCATAGGTTCTGTTTCACCCATCATTTCAGAATCTAATAAGAAAACGGCTCCTTTTCCTTCTTTTTGAGATGGAATTCCGGTAGGTTCTAAATTATCTTTTGAATTGATTAGTATTGGCAAGCTTAAGTATGAATTTAATGGATCTAAACCTGAGCTTTTCCCATGGAAATACGATTCCATAAATGAAAAAATATGTTTTAGTTTAAGTAATTTTTCACGTGTTAAATTTTCTAAAACTGTAATTTTATCATCAGCGTATTTATCATAAATTGAAGCGACTAAAGCTCCAGAACTCCCTACTCCATAACCTTGAGGAATACTGGAATCAAAATACATTCCTTCCTCTAAATCAACCTTAAAATCTTGTAGCCTTAGATAAATCAACTCTTGATTTGAGTTCTCAAGATATTCATAAAAATTCTGTAATTTTTTATTTGATTTTTTTACTTCTTCAGTTAAAACGTCAGCTTTTTTTAAAGCTCCTTGATAACTATTGTATGGTATTGCCAACCCTTTGGAATCCTTTATAATTCCATATTCACCGAAAAGTAAAATTTTTGCGTAAAAAAGTGGTCCTTTCATAGTTCTATTTAATTGATAATTGTTTTGCCCCAACTCCAATTCTATCGCAAATATAATGATTTTTATTACACAATTGAATTAACTCGTTTATTATAAAATTGTGACCAATCTCTTTTTCTCTCTCAGGGAAAAGCACGTGAACATTTGCACCTGCATCTAAAGTAAAGCATATATTTGAGTTAGTTTCTGCTCTAAACTTCCAAATTTTATTGATAATTTTTAGTGTATCTGGCTTCATCAACATAAAATATGGATTGCTAGTCATCATCATTGCATGCAAGGTTAATGCTTCACTTTCCACTAAACTAATAAATTCCTTTAGATTTCCAGTTTGAAGAATTTTTGACAGTTTTGATATATTTTTATTTGCTTGTAAAAAGCGTTGCTCTGCAAACGGATGATTATTCATTAATTGATGTCCCACAGTACTTGAAACCTGTTTCTCTCCTTCGTCAACCAGCAAAATAGTATCGTGATAGTTTTTAAAATTTACATGAATTTCATCTGGAAATTTTATTCCAAATAAATCGGAACTTCCTTTAATTTCTTTATGTTTCCCCCAAACAACTACAGACCCTTCAATACTTCTGCAAGCACTTCCCGAACCTAATCGTGCTAAAAAAGATGCTTTTTTATTGAAATATACATCCGTCATTTCAATGTTACTTAATGAACGTTCTAAACTCATAATACACAATGCCAATGCACTCATACCGCTTGCTGAAGATGCAATTCCGCTACTATGTGGAAAAGAATTTCTAGATTTTATTACAAAATTATACTCTTTTATAAAAGGAACATATTTTTCAATTCTTTCAAAAAATTTTTGAATTTTAGGTTTGAAATCATCCTTTTTTTCTCCTTCAAAATAGACATCAAAGTTGAACGAGTTATCGTCAACCTGTCCCGATAGTTGTCGGGATTGTTTCAGCATCTTACTATGAGAACCTGAATCAAGTTCAGGTTGACGTTTTTGATATTCCAAAGTTGTCAACGTAAAACAAGCATCTAACGTAAAACTGATGGAAGGATTTTTAGGTATTTGAGGTGCTTCTTTTCCCCAATATTTTACTAAGGCGATGTTGCTTGGTGTTTTCCAAGTTACACTTCCGTTAGTTATTTTAGTTGTATCAAAACTATTTAAAATAAAATCAGATGCAATCAAAGTAAAAATTTTGCTCAAAGATAATTTATTCTTATTGTTAAGACAACAAAAGTTATATTCTAACCCGTTGTGCATTATAATAAATTTCGTCAATACGAGTGAATTTTAGCCTTTTTAGGCTTGAAATTAGTATCGAGAATAGGTTTTTTAGTTAAAAACAGCCGTTCTCGATACCATTTTTTATCAAAAATTATCTACCTCGCCGTCAGGCAGTCTCGAATTGACCTAATAGTATGTTTAAAGAGTCAAAATGCACAACGAGTTATTCTAAATTAAACTTAGAAAAACTAGTATTTAATGAAGCCTCCAATAAAGTCAATTTACGTCAACCTGAACTGGTTTCAGGTTCTCTTAATAATTAGAAATTAGCTTAATGAGATTCTGAAACAAGCCCGCCTGCTGCTGGCAGGTTCAGAATGACGATTTTCTTAGTTTATCATAGGTACACAAGCTTTAAACATTTTCTAATCTTAGCAACACTTCTTTTTTATAACTTCTACTAATTGGAATTGCCTTTTTTTGTACTTCAATAAACTCATTGGTAAACGAATTAATTTTAGAAATTGAAACAATATAAGAACGGTGAATCCTCATAAAATCGTTTTTAGGAAGTTTTGCTTCAATATTTGTGATGGTTTCACGCGTAATAATTATTTTATCGCTTAAATGAATTTTTATATAATCGCTAAAACTTTCAATGTAATTGATTTCCGAAAAATTAATTTTAATCATTTTTCTATCAGAACGCACAAAAATAAAATTACTTTTTTCCTGAATTATTTCAGAAGTGGCTTTGGTTTCAATAAAAACACTCTCATCTAAAAATTTATTTACAGCTTGCAATAAACGTTCAAACGAAATTGGTTTTAATAAATAATCTACAGCTTGCAAATTAAAACCATCCACAGCATATTCTCTATAAGCCGTAGTAAATATTACTTTGATATTCTTATTGATAGCTTTTGCAAAAGACAAACCTGAAATCTCAGGCATATTAATGTCTAAAAAAATTAAGTCAATTTTATTTGAACTAATTTCATTAAAAGCTTCCACTGCATTTTTACACGTTGCAACAACAGTTACTGCATCTATTTTTTGCAAATGACTCTTTAAAATATCACGGGCAACCGGTTCGTCATCAACTATAATACAATTTACTACTTTACTCATTTTTAAATTGTTTTAAATTACGAATAGTTAGTTTCACTTTAAAATAATTGGCTGTTTGATTGGTTTCTAACGAGTATGAATTGGCAAACAGCATTTCCAATCGTTTTGCAATGTTTTCCAATCCAATGCCATTACTAGTTTTATTTTCTTTAATAAACGTGTTTTCAATTCTAAAAAATAACACATCATCTTCTGTTTTTATATGAATCGTTACGTTTAAACTTCCATTAACAATATCTCCGTGTTTAAAGGCATTTTCGACAAAAGGAATTAACAACATTGGAGCTATTTGAATAGTATTGCTAGAAACATCAATAGTTGTTTTAACTTCTAGTGTATCGTGAAAACGCATTTTTTCGAGCGAAACATAATCTAATAAATGATTTACTTCATCCATTAACAGCACTTGAGGTTTTTCTATTTGGTATAAAATGTAATCTAATAAGTTTGATAGTTTTAAAATCATTTCAGGAGCCTCATCCTTTTTTTCCAAAGCAAAACCATAAATTGTATTTAATGAATTGAACAAAAAATGAGGGTGGATTTGCATCTTTAAAAACCGTAATTCCTGATCTTTTATTTGCAATTGTGTTTCTAATATTTTGTTCTTCAGATTTTCATTGTTTACTATTGAATTATAATTGTGCATTATTAAACTTAACGAAACCACAATTAAAACGACAAAATACACACCTAAAATAATAAAAGGAAGTGTTTTGGTTAGTGGAGAAGTATCATTCGAATTTAGCTCTATTAAAAAAACCAACCCATATAATATGGAAAGAATAATTAAAAATACCGAAATAATAAATGTATACGCACTATATACTAAAAATAAAACACGCTTTCGCTTTAATAAATAGTTAGGAATAAGAAAGTATAAAAAAAAGTAACTAATGCCAATTGTTATAGGCATTAAAAATGCTGAAAATCTGTTTACATAGTTGGTGTTATTACTTCCATAACCTAAAAAATAGGTATAAAAGAAATACACTACTCCCCAAAATAGTAGGTGTAGAATTACCTCAACACTATATTTAAAAAACACTTTTGGTATCTTCATTATTCTGCAATATCTACTTTTTTAACTAAAAAAAAATGCTTTTGCGATGAAATTCAAAAAAGTAACGATATTTGGCATTTATTACAAGTTATATACCAAAAGAACCAGAAAACAAGTTATTTTTAATTCTCTTTTTGTAAACTATCGCAATTAAATAAATACTAGCTAGTATCAAGATATATTTGAAACATATTAACATTAAAAACATTTTTTATGAAACTTTTATTTTTAAATTTATTAAACGATGGTGGAGCCACTTTTTCATATCCAACTTTTGCAATGCTCCTAATTTGTATCGCATTAATTGTAAAAGCACTTATTAAAGGTGATGCTGAAGGCAAAACCCGAAAATTAATAAGTCATATTAGTTTATTTGCATTGGTTTGGGGCTTTTTAGGACAAATGATTGGACTAATAGGAGCTTTTGATTCAATTCAAATAGTTGGCAATGTTTCTCCTGCTGTTTTAGCTTCAGGACTAAAAATTGCGTTGTTAAGTCCAGTATTTGGAATGGTTGTTTTCTTAGTTAGTAGATTAGGAATAATTATTATTACTTGGATGCAGAAAGAAGAAATACCTTCGAAAATTTAAATTCAAATGCCTTTTTAGTTAATTTTGCCTTATGAAATCTAAAAAGGCTTTTGTTTTATTAAACGGAGAGAAACCGACAGTATTTCCTAACTTATCTAATTATCAAATTGTTTGTGCTATTGATGGTGCTTATAACCATTTTAAAGAAAAAAATATTGAACCTGATTTGATAACTGGTGATTTTGATTCTATTGAATCAATCCCAACAACTGCGGAAGTAATCAACACTCCCAATCAAAATTTTACTGATTTTGATAAAGCACTAGCTATTTTAAATAAAAGAGGTTTTAATACTATTGATGTTTATGGAGGAAGTGGTAAAGAACACGATCACTTTTTAGGAAATATTAGTACCGCTTTAGCTTGGAAAACCAAACTAAATATCACTTTTTATGATGATTTTGGAATGTATTTTTTTATAAATAATACGTTTAAAATATCTAATGTTTTAAATAAAAATATTTCGTTAATTCCTTTTCCGAAAGCAAAAGGAATAACCACTTCAGGATTACAATATCCGTTAGTAAATGAAAGTTTAGTTTTTGGCAAACGTATTGGCACCAGAAATAAAGCTATTGAAAACACCATTGAAATTACTTTTAAAAAAGGAGATTTATTAATTTACATCAGTCATTAAAATGAATAGAAAACTGAAATTAATTTGGGATTTTAGAGGTTTAGATGCTTTAAAAACTGCTGAACATCAAGCTATTCACTTAAAAGAATTTGCTAACAAAGAAAAGTTGCATTTTTATGAAAGTAATTTCACACAAATTTCTGAAACACATACCATTGCATTTATTATTGTTGATGAAGCAGATATGAAAATTTATAGAGATGCTTTAATTCCGCATCGTGGAGAATTAGCGAAATAGTTAAAATTTAGATTATCTCGTCAACCTGAATTTATTTCAGGTTCTCATACCTATTATACTTTTCTAAGTGAGATTCTGAATCAAGCCCGCCTGCGGCTGGCAGGTTCAGAATGACGTATTTTTTCAATTTAATACTAGTTCCCAACAGCATTCGCCACAATCCAACCACCTGTCCAAGCATTTTGAAAATTAAATCCGCCTGTAATGGCATCAATATTTAGTACTTCGCCTGCAAAAAACAGATTTTTATGCAATTTACTTTCAAATCGCTTAAAATTTATTTCTTTTAAATCAATTCCTCCAGCAGTTACAAACTCATCTTTAAACGTACTTTTTCCCGAAACTTTAAAGGTACATTTGGCTAACTGATTGGCTAAATTCTCTAATTCTTTATTACTTAATTGCGCCCATTTAACTTCTGAAGTAATTTGAGCTGCAAGTACAAATTGTTCCCACAAACGTTTTGAAATTTCAGAAAAAGGAGATCGTACAATTACTTGTTTTTTGGCTTGTTCTTTCTTTACTGATTTTAAAATATTCAATACTGTTTCAAGATTTGTAGATAACCAATTTACTTCAATTTCAAAACTATAGCCTTTTTGGTACAATTCAACCGCTCCCCAAGCCGATAATTTTAAAATTGCTGGTCCACTCAATCCCCAATGTGTAATTAATAACGGTCCATTTTCTTCTAATTTAGAATTTACAATTTTTACAGAAGCATTTGAAACTGATATTCCTGGAATATTTTTTAACAAAGCATCATTAATATTAAATGTAAAAAGAGAAGGAACGGGTGGTATTATTTTATGCCCCAACCCTGAAATCATATCCAAAACTTTAGCATTACTTCCAGTTGCAATCAATAAATAATCAGCTATAAATTCTTCGGAAGTAGTTTTTACTAAAAACTGGTCGTCTTTTTTGAGAATGGCATCAACTCGAGCACTTGTTTTTAATACAACTCCAGCATTTTTAGTGCTTTTCAAAAAGCAATCAATAATAGTTTGTGATGAATTACTTTCAGGAAAAACCCGATTATCATCTTCAATTTTTAATGGGATTCCTCTATTTTCAAACCATTCCATTGTATCTCCAGTCATAAATTGATGAAATGGTCCTAGCAATTCTTTTTTACCTCTTGGGTAAAATGCTACCAATTCATTTGGCGTAAAACATGCGTGGGTAACATTGCAACGTCCTCCTCCAGAAACTTTTACTTTTTGTAAAACTTTATTATTTCCTTCTAAAATTAGCACTTCCAAATCTGGATTTAATTCTGCGGCATTTATTGCCGCAAAAAAACCTGCTGCACCACCTCCAATAATTATAAATTTTTTCTTCATTTATTTTCTGTCATATTATTTTTTCGTCAACCTAAACTTGTTTTAGGTTTACAGAATATTGAGATATTTACTTGATGAGATTCTGAAACAAGCCCGCCTGCTGCTGGCAGGTTCAGAATGACGACTTTACACAAGGTTATATGTTATAAAATTAAATCTTTATAAAGAATCACGGTTTGAAATCCTTTTTGTTTAAAATAGCTAGGTGTATCTTCATTTCCTGTAGCCAAAATAAAATCGCCACCCCAAGCTCCTAAACTTTTTACTTGCCCAAAATAATCAGCGAACAATTCTTCCTGTACTGTTTTCAACTGAATTGTTTTTGATACGATTTGTTCATGTTCAAAAAGTAATTTTTCAAAATCAAGCAAATTTTTACAATTCACAATAGCATCTGTTATTTCTGAAATGTCTTTTATTTCAGAAGTTAAATTTTCTTTTAAATTTTTAAATCGTTGAATGCCTTCTCTGCTATTTTGTTTTTTGTTTAAATACACAAAATACAAGTTTTCTTTAAATGAAGGATTGAAATCGACCTGCTTAGCAATTGGATTTATTACGTTTCTTGTGTATAAAATTGGTGTATTATGTTGAGCACAAGCAATATCATAACCGCTTCCTCCAAATGTGTTTTCTAATAATTTATACGGATTAACTTTTGCCCAATTTGCAATATTATTTATTAATGTTGAAGAAGTTCCCAATCCCCAATTTTTAGGAAAAGTAAGAGTTGTTTTTACTGAAAATCCTTTTTCTGAATTTAAAAAAGTTGGATTCAACTTTTGAGTTTGAAACAATATTTCCCTTAAATTTTCAGCAAGCTTATCGTTTCCTCCATCTTTTTCTGAATCAAACGTTGCACTAATTAAACGTAATTTTGGCAACTCAAAAATTGCCTCCAACCAACAAATACCTTCATTTGTAAAACTATTCCAAATTAGTTTTGGTTCTTCTATAGGCTGAATCATTAAATATTGACCGCACGTAGTTGGAACAGCCAATGATTTTGCTCCATCCAGCACAAAATATTCGCCTGTTATTAATAATTTTCCGTTGCTGTAAAATTTGTTCATTAGTTATTATCTACTCTTTTATGACGACCAAGAAAATCGAAGCCAAAATCTTAAATCATTTCGACTCCGCTCAGCTACCAAATTATTATTTGTCTTTTGCTAACTTTTTATAAGCCTCAACAACCGCATTATGAGTTACCGTTTTATGCTCAAAATAATCGATTAAAAAGGCTTTTTCTTCCTTGCTTGCACCTAATTGTTTAATAATATTTGTCAAGTGCATTTTCATATGTCCTTTTTGAATTCCTGTAGTAGTTAATGCTCTTAAAGCTGCAAAGTTTTGAGCCAATCCAGCCACGGCTATAATTTCCATCAATTCTTTTGCAGATGGGTTTTCTAATAATTCTAAGGATAATTTTGATAATGGATGTAACTTGGTTAAACCTCCAACAGTTCCTAATGCTAACGGAATTTCAATCCAAAATTTGAAGATACCATTTTCAATAGTTGCATTGGTTAAACTCTTATATTTACCATTTCTTGCAGCAAACGCATGTGCACCAGCTTCAATAGCTCTAAAATCGTTTCCTGTTGCAAGTACAACTGCATCTACTCCATTCATAATTCCTTTGTTGTGTGTTACAGCTCTGTGTGGTTCTGCATTGGCAATTTGAATTGCTTGTATAAATTTTTGTGCCAATACTTTAGAATTTTCAGCATATAAATCATCTACTTTACAACTTACCTCTGCATGCACCAAACATTCTGGAACATAGTTTGATAAAATACTCATAACTATTTTAATAGCTTCATTTTCGAATTCTTTGGCAATGGCTTCTAAACAAGAATTTATAAAGTTAGCTCCCATACTATCAACTGTCTCAAAAGTAACATGCAACTGATAATAATTAGCTAATTCTTCAGTTTTATCACGCAATTCTATCTCTAAAATTCCACCACCACGTTTTCGCATGTTTTTAGTGATATCAGCTGTAGCTATAAATAATTCTTTCTTTTTTAAGGAAAAATAATTCTGAAGTTTCTGTTTATCACCATCATACATAAAATGAACTTGACCTACTTTTTTAGTAGCAATTACTTTAGCTTTAAATCCACCACGAGTTCTCCAAAACTTTGCCACTAAAGATGCTGCGGCAACTACTGAACTTTCTTCAATAACCATTGGAATGGTATATTCCTTATCGTTTATTAAAAAATTGGGAGCAACAGCAAAAGGCATGTAAAAATTAGAAATGGTATTTTCTATAAAATCATCATGTAAATTTTGCAATACTTTATTGGTATTCCAATATTGTTGAATTACTTTTTTTATTTTTTTATTATCATTAAAAAAGGTAGTTACTAACCAATCTATTTTTTGAAGTTTTGATAGTTTTGAAAATCCATGAACACTTTTTCCCATTTTAATCTTAAAATTAATGTAGCAACAAATATAAATCAATAAAAATAAAATACTCCATAATACATTTTATGAGTTATTTTATGAGTTATCTCAGGTTTAATTTGCTAAATTTTTAGTAAACTTGGCACTTATTTTAAGAAAGTTAATTTTATGAAAAAAATACTTCTCATTTTTATAGCTATTACTTCCATAGCAAATGCACAAAAAAAAGACATTACATTAAACGAAATTTGGAATGGTTCGTTTAGAACTCAACGAATGAATGAGTTAAATTCTATGAATGGTGATTTTTATACGCTATTGAATTTTAATAAGGAAACTAGAAGCACTTCCGTAGATAAATATAGTTATGAAACTTTAAAAAAAGTAAAAACTATTGTTGATAGCAAAGATTTAAACAATTTAAAATATTTCGAAAATTACGTTTTTAATAACAATGAAACTAAATTAATTTTAGGAATTGATATTGAACCTATTTACAGAAGATCTTCTTTAGGCTTATTTTATGTTTACGATATTGCATCAAAATCTTTGCAATTAATAGATAAAGATAAAATACAGGAACCAACATTTTCTCCCGATAATAAAAAAGTTGCTTACGCAAAAAATAATAATATTTACATTAAAAATTTAGAGACAAATATTGTTACTCAAGTAACTTTTGATGGATTGAAAAATAGTATTATTAATGGTATTTGTGATTGGGTTTACGAAGAAGAATTTGAATTTGTTAGAGCTTTTAAATGGAGTAACGACAGTAAAAATATTGCCTATTTAAGATTTGATGAAAGCGAAGTCCCAACTTTTTCTATGGAAATTTATGGTAAAACATTGTACCCAACACAACACGTTTTTAAATATCCGAAAGCAGGTGAAAAAAACTCGATTGTAACCCTAAATTTGTACAATGTAAGTTCAAAAAAATCTACTAAAATTGATTTAGGTAATTATGAATATATTCCTAGATTTAAATGGACTAAAAATACCAATATTTTATGTGCAACCACCCTAAACCGACATCAAAATAATTTGAATTTATATTTTATAAATACTACTAATTTTTCTTCAAAAGTAGTTTTTAATGAAGCCGATAAGGCCTATGTTGATATAACCAATAATTTAACTTTTTTAAGTGATAATAGCTTTATTTGGACTAGCGAAAAAAGTGGCTTTAATCATATTTATCATTATTCAAAAACTGGAAAATTAATAAAACAAATCACCAAAGGAAATTGGGAAGTAACTGATTTTTACGGAGTTAATGAAAAAACAAAAACGCTTTTCTATCAGTCTACTGAAGATGGCTCCATAAACAGGACTATTTACTCCATCAATTTAAATGGTAAAAACAAAAGAAGATTAACAAATTCTTCAGGTACAAACAACGCTTCATTCAGTAAAAATTTTAATTATTTTATAAACTCTTTCTCTGATGTAAACACGCCTCCAATTTACACCTTATACAATGGTAAAGGCGAAAAGCTAAAAGAAATATTAAACAATAATGCTTTGTTAACCAGACTGAAAAACTACAACCTTTCGCCTAAAGAATTTTTTACTTTAAAAACCAAAAATGGAGAATTCAATGCTTGGATGATAAAACCTACAAACTTTAGTTCAGCAAATAAATATCCATTATTTATGACACAATATTCTGGCCCAGGTTCACAATCTGTGAGTAATACTTGGAATAGATCAAACGATTACTGGTACGAGTTATTAGCCGAAAAAGGCTATGTTATTGTTTGTGTGGATGGAAGAGGAACTGGTTTTAAAGGAGCAGATTTTAAAAAAGTAACTTACAAAGAATTAGGAAAATATGAAGTTCAAGACCAAATAGAAGCAGCCAAAGAATTAGGTAAAAACCCTTATATTGATGCAAATGAAATTGGAATTTGGGGTTGGAGTTATGGCGGATTTATGTCGGCAAATTGCATTTTAAAAGGAAATGATGTGTTTAAAATGGCAATTGCGGTTGCTCCTGTAACCAGTTGGCGTTTTTATGACTCAATTTACACTGAACGCTATATGCAAACTCCTCAAGAAAATCCTTCAGGTTACGATGATAATTCACCATTAAACTATGCTACTTTATTAAAAGGAAAATTGTTATTGGTACATGGAACCGGAGATGATAATGTTCATTTTCAAAATACTATGCGATTTTCAAATGCATTAATAGAAGCGAACAAACCATTTGACGAAGCTATTTATCCAGATAGAACTCACGGAATTTATAGAGGTAAGAATACTCGATTACACCTTTACAATAAAATGACTACTTTTATCGAGCAAAATTTAAAAATAAATAAACAAACAATTAAATTATGAAAGAAATACCATTTAGAAAATCACATCCTAAAGGGCTATATACCTTGTTCGCAACTGAAATGTGGGAACGATTTAGTTACTACGGCATGCGTGCTCTTCTTACCTTATATTTAACTGCAACCTTAGTAGATAATGGTTTTGGATTAGATAGAGAAGCTGCCTTAGAAATTTATGCAATATTTACAGGTTTAGTTTATCTAACTCCTATTATAGGTGGATGGGTTTCCGATAGATTATTAGGACAGCGAAAAACCGTATATATTGGTGGTTTAGTTATGGCTGTGGGACAATTCTTTCTAGCTTCAAGTTCTTTTTTAGATCATTCTTTATCCGTTGATGCAAGATTATCTTTATTTCATTATGGCTTAGGTATTTTAATTATTGGTAATGGTTTTTTTAAACCAAATATTTCTACAGTTGTAGGTGAGTTTTATAATGATAACGATCCTATGAAAGATGCTGGTTTTAATATTTTCTATTTAGGTATCAACTTAGGTGCTATTTTAGGAACTTTTATCGCTGGTGGATTAGGCGAAAGTGTGAATTGGGGTTACGGCTTTTTAGCAGCTGGTATTGGAATGGTTTTAGGCGTTTTATGGTTAAACTGGAGAGAAAACACCTTAGAACATTATGGATTACCTCCAAACACAAAAGACAGCAAAAATAGATTAGATGCAAAAGATTGGTCAACCATTGTTATTTATGCAATTTCATTAATTGTTGGAACTTTAGTTTTAATTTATGCCTGGGGATTTTTACCTGAAATTGTTAAAACTGGAATTACTTATGTTGGTTTTGCAGCTATTATTATTGGTTTATCATATACCATTTTTAAAGGAACTAGCGGTTCACATGAATGGAGCCGAATGGCAGTAATTATTGTATTGGCAATTTTTAACATTGTGTTTTGGGCTGGGTTTGAACAAGCCGGAGGTACTTTTAGTTTGTTTGCAAAAGAAAACACCAATAGAATGATGTTTGGATGGGAAATGCCAGCAACATGGTTTCAAAACGTTAACTCCTTTGCTATTTTAGTATTTGTGCCTATATTTTCAATAATGTGGTTATGGTTAGATAAAAAAGGATGGAATCCAAGAACTCCAATTAAATTTTCATTAGGGTTGTTTTTAGGTGCATTAGCCTTTTGGGTAATGACACAAGCTGCAAATGCAGCAAGTGGTGGAAGTTTAGTATCTCCTTGGTGGTTAGTTTCGGTTTATACTTTACTAACCTTAGGAGAATTAATGTTATCTCCAATTGGTTTATCTATGATTACTAAATTGGCTCCAACCAAATTAGTTTCTGTAGTTATGGGCTTATGGATGGCTAGTTTTGCTGCAGGTAATTTTATGGCAGGAATGCTTGAAAGCATTTTACAAAAATACAACTTTGAACTATATCCATTTATTATGATGGTTATGTTAGGTTCCGCTGTTGCATTATTAGCAATATCACCATTTTTAAATAAAGCAATGAAAGGAATTCACTAATAATGAACATTAAAAAATCTAATAAATACTAATAAAAGGCTCAGCTAACTTGTTTAGTTGAGTTTTTTTTATATTAAAAACAATTAAAATGAATACAGAGAATAAAAAAATAGGATTTATTCCATTGATGAAATCTTTTCCTAAAAGGTTTTGGATGGCAAGTGTTTTTGAATTATTAGAACGTTTTGCTTGGTATGGAATGTTTGCCATATTAGCCATGTATTTGGTAGCCTCAAAGGATAAAAACGGACTCGGATTTACAGATGACCAAGGAGGTAAAATTATTGGAGATGTTACAGGATTATTATATTTTTTACCATTAATTACTGGAGCTATTGCTGATAGAATCGGTTATAAACTTAGTTTAGTAATATCATTTGTTACCTTGGCAATTGGATATGCAACCCTAGGTTATGTGCATTCTTATTGGTCATTTTACTTTGTGTTTTTATTTTTAGCTTTAGGTGCTGCTATGTTTAAGCCAGTTGCATCAGCTATTGTAACTAGAACAACTAATGAAGGTAACTCTTCAATGGGCTTTGGAGTTTTTTATATGATGGTGAATATTGGTGGTTGGATTGGTCCTTTTATTGTTGGAAAACTAAGAGGAGAAACTAATTGGGTAATCGCTTTTAAAATGGCTACCGCAGTTATTCTTGTTAATCTTCTTTTTAATATTTTCTTTTTTAAACAAGATAAAATAGAAAAATCTGATAATAGCATTTTTGAAACAATTAAGAAATCTTTTTTAAATATTTGGGAAGCATTAAAAGATTCCAGATTAACCGTATTACTAATTATAATGATAGGTTTTTGGACACTTTTTAACCAGCTGTTTTACACCTTACCAAAATACATTCAAGATTGGGTAAATTTGAAACAACTTTTTACTAGTGTTCATAATTTTTCTCCTATACTAGCATCTTTAATAAGTGATGGTACTGCACCAATTGCAAAACCTGAATTACTGGTTAATTTAGATGCTTTTGCAATCATAATTCTGCAAATGCTTATTTCATATGTAATCATTAAATGGAAACCTGTTAATGCAATGATTATTGGATTCATTATTGTTTCTTTTGGTATTGGATTAACTTTTTATTTTAGAGATGGATTATTCATTATTCTTGGAATTATCATTTTTGCCATTGGCGAAATGACAGCAAACCCAAAATTTTCAGCTTATATTGCCGAAATATCACCAAAAGGTAAAGAAGCACTTTATATGGGAACTTATTTTTTACCCGTATTTGTTGGTAATAAAATTGCAGGATGGCTATCTGGAAGCGTTTATGGTTCCATCTCTGCAAAAATATCTTTAGCACAAAAAGAAGCTATTGCAAAAGGTTTTGAAATGGTTGATAAAAACGGACAACTTATTCATTATACCAAAACAGGATTTAAAGCGGTAGATAAGGTTGGCAAAGTTTTAAAAGATGTAAAAGTTGATATCACTAAAAATGACTATATAGCCCAAGTTGCAGATAAATTACATATGAATGTAGATCAATTAACAACACATTTATGGGATACTTATCACCCAAACGAAATATTGTATATTTTTGTTGGAATAGGTTTATTTACCTTTTTTGCATTGTTAATTTATGATAGGATATATAATTCAAAAAAGAAAAAGATTTCCTAATCTAAAACAAACACCTCTTTTTGCAAAGTAAAAAGAGGTGTTTGTTTATGCATTAATAATTAAAACACATGAATAAATCTTCAAACGAATTTTTTGAAACTCAAGTACTAGGACATCCTGCTGGGCTTTTTGTGTTATTTTTTACTGAAATGTGGGAGCGATTTTCATTCTACGGAATGCGTGCTTTACTTGTATTATTTTTAGTAAGTGCTTTAGGAATTGGCGGTTGGAATTGGCCTCGCGAGAATGCTTTGGCACTTTATGGAACTTATTTAGCACTACTCTATTTAACTCCCATAATTGGAGGAATCTTAGCCGATAAATACCTAGGAAATAGAAAAGCAATAATTATTGGTGCTTTAATTATGACTTTAGGGCATGCAAGTATGTCAATAGAATCCAATGCATTTTTTTTATATCTAGGACTTGGTTTATTGATAATTGGTACAGGTTTTTTTAAACCTAATATGAGTTCGTTTATTTCAATTTTATATAAAGATTTTCCCGAAAAAAAAGATGGTGCTTATACTATTTTTTATATGGGTGTTAATGCTGGTGCTTTTTTAGGGATTATGCTTTGTGGTTATATGGGAGAAGAATTAGGCTGGAGTTGGGGCTTTGGTTTAGCAGGTATTTTTATGCTATTAGGATTACTACAATTTACCTTTGCCCATGATATTTTTGGCGATGTTGGAAAGAAACCAAATAAAGAAAATAAAAACATTGAAGCTGATAATCATACTGAAATTGAAGATAAATTAAATCCGTTTACACTTTTAGATAAAACATTAATAATAATCGTTGCTGTTTTAGGATTAACTTGGATAATTAACGATCCTTTATCAAAAATAATTAATTATAACCTCCTAAGTTTTCATAAAACAGATTATTCGGGAGTTGCTATTACAATTACGCTCGTCATTTTTTTGTTTTTATTGGCATCAAGAATTATACGATATAGCAAAATTACTCGTGATAAAATGATTGCCGTAGTAATTTTTGCATCATTTATTATCTTTTTTTGGGCGTCATTTGAACAAGCAGGAGGCTCAATGAGTATTTTTGCAAAAGATTATACTAACCGTATTTTATCTGGCAATGCCGCTTTCATTTTTAATATTGTTGATGTAATTATT
Source organism: Lutibacter sp. (assembly GCF_021647475.1). Classification (GTDB taxonomy): domain Bacteria; phylum Bacteroidota; class Bacteroidia; order Flavobacteriales; family Flavobacteriaceae; genus Lutibacter. The sequence continues at coordinate 10,810 of NZ_JAKIUR010000008.1, read as the reverse complement.
ACCGTGGTTCCAATTGCTCTTATTACTTGGGTTTTATTTTTACTTTTTAGACAAACATTTAAAAAATATTTTATTTCTAACCTTATTTTAGGTTTTAGTTTTGTTATAATTTGGGGATTGGTAATTTGGAAAATTAATAGAAATTTCAACACCTTTTCTTATGAAATAACCTATCCAACTTATCAATTAAGTCAACTAGATGCTGATGGCAAAAAAAGTATAAAAGATTTTGAAATAACAAAAGAAACTAAAATTCCTGAAAATGTAAAAATAATTAACAAAAACACAGTCATTCGTTCTTCATCAGAATATGTAAAAAATGATAAAATATCGATTATAGATATAGATAAAAAAGGAACTAATTTTAAACTAATTGGGACTCAAGAGTCCCAAAAAATAGCTTCAACAATTAATGCAACTATTATAAAAAAACGTGAAAACGAGATTCAAATTCCTGCTACATGGTTTTTAATTTTAAACTCATTATTTATTATTATTTTAGCTCCTTTATTTTCTAAATGGTGGGAAAGTAAATATAATCCTAATCCCGCATCAAAGTACGGTATTGGACTTTTCTTTTTGGGAATTGGTTTTGCATTTTTAGCATTTGGTGCTTCAGGGATTCCTCAAGGAGCAAAAACTGCATCAGTAAGTTTTATTTGGCTTATTTTAGCTTTTCTATTTCATACTTTGGGAGAACTTTGCGTATCTCCTGTAGGTTTATCTTATGTTAGCAAACTTGTACCTGCACGCATGATTGCTTTTATGTTTGGCGTTTGGTATTTAGCATTGGCTATAGGAAATAAAGCATCAGGAATAATGGGCTCTATGATTGATGATATTACAGCAAGGTATGATATAGCCACTTTCTTTTTAATATTTACCATTGTACCATTTATAATTGGTATAATTGCTTTTCTATTAAACCCTGTTCTTAAAAAATTAATGCATGGCGTTAAATAAATATAAACCCAAAATTGTAATTTTGGCAACATTATTGCGTCTTATACATATAAACCTGAGTTCGATGTAAGCAAATTACTTGATTTCGATACAAAATTCTTTCAGAATTTCACTCAATCTGACGTAATTTGCAAACAAAACACGTCAATTCGAGTAATTTTCAATAGAAAATTGTATCGAGAATAGCGTTTTGAACAACTAAATCCTTATATCGAACTCAGGTTATAACTAACTAAAATTTTATAAATGAAAAAAATAATTTTTACCCTTATTTTAATAACTACCTTATCAATAAATGCTCAAGAAATTCACTGGATGAACTTTGAACAAGCTATTGAGGCTCAAAAAACAAATCCTAAAAAAATAATGGTTGATGCTTATACCAAGTGGTGTGGACCTTGTAAAATGCTTGATAGAAATACTTTTCACAATCCTGATTTAGTAGCTTATGTTAATAAAAACTACTACGCCGTAAAATTTAATGCGGAAGGAAATGAAAAAATTGAGTTTAAAGGAAAAACATTTAGTAATCCAAATTTTGATCCAAATAAAAAAGGAAGAAATAGTTCACATGAATTAGCAGGGTATTATGGTGTAAGAGCCTATCCAACTATCCTTTTTATTGATGAAAAATCGGATTTTATTGGTCCCTTGGTTGGTTATAAAACCCCTAAACAATTAGAAATTTTTTTAAAAATTTTTAAGAACGATGATTATAAAAATATAAAAACTAAAGAAGATTTTGAAGAATATTCTTCTAATTTTGCTTATAAATTTAAAGATTAAAATCTCTTAATTTATTATTTTAAAAACTCCTTTTTGCATTGTATTGTAAAAAGGAGTTTTATATTTTATACATGTTTTTTTCCAATTTACAACATAACTTTTATAATTAGAACCATCTACAATTATTGTGGTTGGTTTTAAAGTAATTAATAACCTTTCCAAATTAATTTTTGGTGATTTTTGTAGTATAATTACAAGCGGCTTTTTAAATTTTGAAGGATACAATCCTAAACTATCTATTCTTAAAAAATTAACTGTATTAAATTGATACAGCTTACTTTTTTGAAGTGAAATCTCAATATTTTTTAATCCAGTACCAACCAAATAAGAGTTTATAGGATTAGAAGTTTTATTTAGTTTATTAGTTGACAAATAAACTTTGAAATTCTCTCCATTACGAATTCCAAAAATAGAAGATTTTGTTTTATTAAATACAATGAATTCATTTACGGTTTGTAGCTTGTGCTTTTCATAAATAAATAATATTTGTAAGAAGATTACACTAAAAAACACCAATATCAACCTATTAAATTTTTGCTTTTCTACATATTTAAAAAACAATAAAACAAACAGATAAAAACAGAGCATAACAGCAAATGATATAGAAATATTTTGAATTAAAAATTGATGTTGATTAGCAATAAAAGCAACTATTTCATTCATAAAATGAATAATAAAACTATATAATTTAGCTAAAAATTCAGGCAAAATATTTAATAAGGAAAGTACAATTACTAAAATTCCTGTAATTAAAATTATTCCTAAAAAAGGAATAATAATCAAATTAGCTACAAAAAATAAACCAGGAAATTGATGGAAATAATAACTACTCAAAGGCAAAATACCAATTTGAGCTGCGATAGAAACGGTAAATAATTGCCATAATTTATCAAAAATCCAATTAGGCATTTTTATTAATTTATAAAATTTTGGTTGTAACCAAACTATAGCAAAAACAGCCAAATAACTTAATTGAAAACCTACATCAAATAAATAAATTGGGTGAAAAAGCAATAAAAAAAACATGGATATTATCAAAACATTATAAATATTTGACAGTCTATTTACATTTAAACTTATGGCAATAGCTGTAAACATAGCAACTGCCCTAACCACTGATGCTGATAATCCGGCTAGAATAGCATAGAGCCATAACAAAATAACTATGATTATTAATGCATAAGTTTTTCCGTTTTTGAGGTTGTGAAGTGGTTTAAATAACCAAGTTAATAATAACAATAATACACCAATATGTAAGCCTGAAACAGCCAAAATATGAATTGCACCCGCTCCTGCATAGCTTTTTAACAAATCACTAGATACCGTGTTTCGCTGCCCTAATAACAAAGCATTTATTACTGCTAATTCATTATTTTTAAAACCTTTTTTTTGTAATGATTTATTAATTTTACTTCTAACTGAATATGCCAATCCATTTAAAGTGATTTCATTTTTAGTTAACTTTTTGTATTGATTTTTATATAAAGTTAGCTGATAATAAATCTGTTTGTTTGCTAAGTACTTTTTGTAATTAAAACTATATGGATTTTTAGGATTCGGAATTGTTTTAAAATGAGCTTTTGCTAACAAAACAGCATCAATACCAAGTTCAGCTTCAATACTATCCTTTTGAATATTTACTAAAACTTTACCGATAGTTTTAGTAGTATCTAGCTGAATTACTGCTACTTCAAACTTCTGATAATACTTATTAGCCTTTAAAATTTTTATTATCCGAAGATAAATTAATGGATTTTCATTTTTAGAAATTTCGATATTGTTACCATAATAATTAATACTATTCTTACTATTTTGAAATGTAATTGTTGCAATTCCTATAAAAATAGTAATCACAAAAAACAAGGAATTGAAGAAACTATTTCCTCTTTTCTTTTTTAAGATTAAAAAGTAAATTATTCCAAAAAAAAGAATTAAACCAAATAAACTTTGAGTGATAAAAACATTAGAAAATTGAAAATAATTTCCAATTAAAATTCCAATAATTAAAAAAAAGGTAAGTTGTACAGGTATAAACTTCAAAAACTTAATCATAGCAGGATAAAACTACAAAAAAATTATTAGATCATTTTTTATTAACCCTTTATCCTTTTAAATAATATGATTTAAATCATAATTAAGCTATTGCTAATAACGTAAATTTGATACGTTATAAAATATTAAAATTATGAAAAAATTAATTCTCAGCAGTATTACAATTATTTTATTCAGTTCAAGTGTTTTTGCACAAGATATTTCACCTTATATAAAAGTAGGAGAAACCACAAATACCATGCAACAAACATCTGAAGCTGTAATAAATGCTTTAAAAAACAATTCGTTTACAATTTTAGGAAAATACAATCCTGAAAATAAGAATACCTTTCAAGTAATTGTTTTTACAAATAAAAATTTAAAAAACACTGTAGTTAAGGTAAGCGATAGAGGTGCTCTTGGTGCAGCTTTTAAAGTTGGTTTAATAGAAAAAAATGGAAAAATCACCATTTCTTACACAAATCCTGATTATTTTTTGCGTGCTTATATGCAAGATAATTATGTTACTTTTAAAAGTGTTTTTCAAAAATTTAGTGCAGATGTAAAAAATGCATTAGCTACTTTAGGAAATGAGTTTAAACCTTTTGGAGGTAGTATTGAAGCAAACAAAATTAAAAAATATCATTATAAAGTATTTATGCCTTATTTTACTGATCCTGTTGAATTAAATGAATTTGCATCTTTTGATATTGGTTTAAAAACCATTGAAAATAATTTAAAAGCTCATAAAGGAAAAACTATTTTAGTTTATAAAATTATTTATCCAGAACAAAAGGTTGCGGTATTTGGCATTGGTTTACAAAATAAAGAAGATGGCGAAGCTTATTTTTTACCAAAAATTGGAGAACAAAATATTGCGGCTATGCCTTATGAAATAATTTTACAAGGAAAAACTGTAACTATGTTACACGGGAAATATAGATTAGCTTTAAGTTGGCCAGAATTAACTATGGGAACTTTTATGAAAATAATGAGTACTCCTGGTGATATTGAAGATACTTTAAAAGCAGTTTGCGAATAAATAAAAACCATTAATAAAAAAGACTTTTAGATTATAATCTTTCTAAAAGTCTTTTTTTATGCAGTAATATAGGCTGCAACTTTTTCAGATGCACCTTTACCACCTAACTTTTGCTCTAAATCATAATAATCTAAAAATAAAATGGCACGTTTATAATCATCTAGCAATAATTTTAATTCTTTTTCCAATCGGTTTTCATTAAAATCACCTTGAATTAATTCGGTAACCACTTCTTTATCCATAATTAAATTTACTAAGGAAATATATTTCAATTTAACCAACTGTTTACCAATCTGATATGAAATCCAACTAGTTTTATAACACACAATTTCAGGCACTTTAAACAAAGCTGTTTCTAGTGTTGCCGTACCAGAAGTAACTATTGCAGCATACGAAATAGACAATAAATCGTAGGTTTTATTGCTTATAAATTTTACGTTTTTACGTTTTATAAAAGGTTTGTAAAACTCGTAATGTTGACTTGGTGCTCCAGCAATTATAAACTGATAATCTGTAAATTTAGATGCCATTTTTAACATTACGGAAAGCATTTTTTTTATTTCTTGTTTTCGGCTACCAGGTAATAAAGCAATAATTGGTTTTTTAGATAATCTGTGTTCTTTTCTGAAAGCATTTTCATCTACTTGAATTCTATTGGCTATAGCATCAATAAGCGGATGACCTACAAATTTAACTGGAAAATGGTGTTTTTGTTCATAAAATTCCTTTTCAAAAGGAAGAATTACAAACATTTCATCAACATCACGTTTAATTTTTTTAATTCTATTTTCTTTCCAAGCCCAAATTTGTGGAGAAATATAATAGTAAACTTTTATCCCTTTTTTTTTGGCGAAATCCGCAATTCGCATATTAAACCCCGGGTAATCTATTAGAATTAAAGCATCTGGTTTAAACTGTAAAATATCGTTTTTACAAAAAGAAATATTTTTAAAAATGGTGTTAATATTCATTAAAACTTCTGCAAAACCCATAAAAGCTAAATCTTTATAATGTTTTACTAAAGTTCCTCCAGCTTTCTGCATTAAATCGCCTCCCCAAAACCTAATATTTGCATTGGGATTTTTTTCCAACATTGCCTTTATTAAATTAGCACCGTGCAAATCACCAGAAGCTTCACCAGCAATAATATAATACTTCATAACACAAACAATTATTTACCAAATATGGTTAAAAATAACACTAAAAAAGCAATTAAAAAAGTGGCTAATAAAACACCTCTAGCTCTATAAATTTGTTTCTTTTTTAAAAAAATAAAAAACACAAAGAAATTTGCAATAGCTCCTATTACTAATACTTTGCTTTCCAAATTGCCTTCAGTTATAAGTTTAATGGTTTCATAAAACCCTTTATTTGAAAAGTATTCAATAAATAAATAGCACCCAAAAAAGGTAGCAATTAAAGCCGTTAAAAAACCTATAACTATTTCCTTTTTCACTTTTTATTATTGGTATGAAAGTTATTTAATTTCCAATTATTAAGCTCATTAATAACGTGATATGCCGTTAAATCGAATTGCACAGGTACTAAGGAAATATAGCCATTCGCTAATGCCCATTCATCGGTATCTTCACCTTTATCCATATTCACAAATTTACCCGTTAGCCAATAATATTCCTTACCTCCTGGATTAACACGCTTATCAAATTCTTCTACCCAATTTGCACGAGCTTGCCTACATACTTTTATTCCTTTAAATGTTTCCTGTTTAGGGAAATTGACATTTAAAACTACACCATCTGGCAATCCGTTTTCTAAAACATTTAAAGCAAGTTGTTTAATATATTTTTTTAAAGGCTTAAAATTAGCACTCCACGTATGATCTAAAAGTGAAAAACCAATAGCTGGTATTCCTTCAACTCCTGCTTCAACCGCTGCACTCATAGTGCCTGAATAAATAACATTAATTGAAGAATTTGAACCATGATTAATTCCTGAAACGCATAAATCTGGTTTTCTATCTAAAATTTCACTAACCGCCAATTTAACACAATCTACAGGAGTTCCTGAAGATTTATATTCACGTTGTGGACCATCATCAATTTTTATTTCTTCACAATACAAGGTTTCATTAATAGTTACCGCATGTCCCATTCCACTTTGTGGACTATCAGGTGCAATTACAACCACTTCTCCTATTTCATTCATCACAGAAATTAAGGTTCTCATTCCTGGTGCGGTGATACCATCATCATTAGTAACTAAAATTAAAGGTCTTTTTTTCATCATCCTATTTTTAAATAACAAAACTAATCTATTTTAATGATTTTGCTACTTTTAAACTTTAACATTTTGTAAAGAATTATACACGATATTTATCTATATTTTTGTTTTAAATATTTTTCTTTAAAGAATTTTCATTCAGAATACTTTAATTCAAAAAACAAATTAAGTTTATTTTTTACTAAAAAAAACTTAAATAAATCAACAAATTAAATTATTGGCATTATTTTAGTAGCTTACTAAAGCATTTAACAAAAAAGAAATAGACAGATGATGAGTAAAAAAATTAAATTTTTAATACCTATATTATTGGCTTTTGCATTATTATTTGGGTATAACACACAAGCAAACAACAACAATCCTAACGATAAATTATTATTATCTATTTTAAAATATGTATTAACTCAAGGCCATTACAAACCTAAGCAGCTAAATGATGATTTTTCTAAAAAAGTTTATAAAAACTTTATTAACGATTTAGATCCTTCTAAACACTATTTTTTACAATCTGATATTGATGAATTTTCAAAATATAAAACTGATATTGACGATCAAATAAAAAATGATGATTTAAGTTTTTTCTATTTAGTTTATAATCGTTTATCTGAAAGAATAAAAGAAGCTGAAAGTTATTATCCTGAAATTTTAGCTCAGCCATTTGATTTCAATAAAAAAGAAATTTTAAATGTTGATTATGATAAAATGCCGTATGCTAAAAGTAAAGCCGGATTAATCAATATTTGGCGTAAACAATTAAAACTAAGTACTTTATCAAGGCTGTATGACCATATAACTTTAGAAAATGATAAATTAAAAAAAGATAAAAACTATAAAAAGAAATCGTTTGTAGAACTTGAAAAAGCAGCCCGAGCAAAAACAAAAGAAAATATGAGCGACTTTTTTATAAGAATGCATGATATTTCCTATCAAGATTGGTTTTCTACCTATTTAAATAGCATTGCTAAAGAATTTGATCCTCATACCGCCTATTTTGATGCCAGTGTTAAAAAGCAATTTGATATTTCAATGTCCGGCAAAATTGAAGGTATAGGTGCTAGGCTTCAAAAGAAAAACGATTATACCAAAGTTAGTGCATTAATTTCTGGAGGTCCAGCTTGGAAAGAAGGAGAACTTGAAGTAGGCGATATTATTTTAAAAGTAGCTCAAGGCGATAAAGAACCCGTAGATATTGTTGGTATGCGTTTAGATGATGCCATTGAATATATAAAAGGTAAAAAAGGCACTGAAGTAAAGTTAACTGTAAAAAAATTAGATGGTACCATTAAGGTAATCTCCATTATTAGAGATGTAGTTGAACTAGAAGATACTTTTGTAAAGTCTAGTGTTGTTACTAAAAATAATAGAAAATTTGGCATCATAAATTTACCTAAATTTTATATTGATTTTGATGAAAAAAACTTTAGAAATTCTGCTACCGATATGGCTCAAGAAATTAAACGTCTAAAAAAAGAAAATGTAGAAGGATTAGTTATTGATTTACGAAATAATGGTGGAGGTTCTTTAAAAACTGCCATAGAAATATCAGGATTATTTATTGGTAAAGGACCCGTTGTCCAAGTAAAATACAGAGACAGAAATGCAACCGTAAAAAGTGATAAAAAGGCCCAAATTGAATGGGATGGCCCATTGGTAATTTTAGTGAATGAATTATCAGCCTCCGCTTCTGAAATATTTACCGCAGCAATGCAAGATTATGGAAGAGCTGTGGTTATTGGAAGTAAACAAACCTACGGAAAAGGTACCGTTCAAAGTCTGTTAGATTTGAACAGATATTCAAATTCAAAAGAAGATTTAGGTGCATTAAAAATGACCATTCAAAAATTCTACAGAATTAATGGCGGTGCTACCCAATTAGAAGGCGTACATTCTGATATTATGTTACCGGATAGATATACCTATTTAAAAATTGGAGAACGCGATTTAGAAAATCCTTTACCTTTTGATAAAGTTCCAGCGGCAACCTATTCGCTTTGGAATAATTATACAAATTTTAATGAAACTATAAACAATAGCAAAAAACGAATAGCAGATAATAAATACTTTAAACTTATAGATGACAATGCAAAATGGTTGAAAAAAAATCAAGATGACACTTCCATTTCCCTAGATTATAAAGATTATAAAAATGAAATTAATACTACCGAAACAAAAGCTAAAAAGTATGATGCTTTAAAAAAATACACTACTAATTTGACCTATAATTCTCCATTATATGAAAAACCTTTAGTTGAAAAAAGCAAAGATTTATTAGATAAAAGAAACGCTTGGCACAAAAACTTAAAAAAAGATATTTACATGCAGGAAGCTATAGACGTTTTAGCAGAATTAAAATTAAAACCCGAATTACATTTGGTTAAAAATTAATACTTACTTTTACGTTTATAGTCTAAATCAACCTTTTGAAACGTAAACTTAACTCATTAACCTTATTAGCACTTCATAAGTTTAAAAAAAACAAAATTGGAGTGCTAAGTTTTTGGTATATAATACTCTGTGGATTTATTGCTGTTTTCGCATACGTTCTAGCTCCAGATAATAGCAGTAATGCTAATCAAATGCATATAGAAATCCATACCAAAAAACCCGGTTTCAAGGTGTTAATGCTTACTATACCTTCTAAAAAAATCAGTAAACAACCTTTTTTTAATTCACTTTTATTCGGAAAAAAAAATCAACAAACCGAAATTCCAATTAGTAATTATAATATTTCTAAAAATAATATTATCGTTCAGCTTTATTCTGAGAATAGCCTAGAAAGTTTAAGTAAAACTTCTCCTATTTCTTTATTTCCTAAAAATGATATAAAACCATATATTAAAACCAAAATATTTTATCTTGGAACCGATAAATATGGTCGCGATTTATTGAGTAGAATGCTAATAGGAACACGAATTTCCTTTTTTATAGGATTTATAGCAGTATTTATTTCTCTAGTTATTGGTATTTCTATGGGTGCAATTGCTGGTTATTTTGGTGGAAAAATAGATGCTTTTATTATGTGGTTAATTAATATAACTTGGTCTATACCTACATTGTTATTAGTTATTGCAATTACGTTAGCTTTAGGCAAAGGATTTTGGCAAGTGTTTATTGCAGTTGGTTTAACTATGTGGGTTGAGGTAGCAAGGATAGTTAGAGGACAAATATTAAGTGCTAAAAAAATGCAATATGTAGAAGCAGCAAAAGCATTAGGGTTTTTAAATTTCAGAATTATTTTCAGACATATATTACCTAATATTTTAGCTCCAATTATTGTTATTTCTGCTGCTAATTTTGCAGCAGCTATACTAATTGAAAGCGGACTTAGTTTTTTAGGAATTGGGGCTCAACCTCCTACTCCTTCTTGGGGTGCTATGATTAAAGACCATTACAATTACATCATTTTAGGAAAAGCTTATTTAGCTGTATTTCCTGGGTTGGCAATTATGAGTTTAGTTATGGCTTTTATGCTGATTGGAAATGCATTACGCGATGCTTTGGATGTGAAAGGCTAATCATCATCTTTTATTTCAAATTTTTATTTTTAAAAAATAATCATACATTGTAACAAAAGTTTCTTAAAGATAGTTTTTATCCCAATTCTAAACTTTTATATCACTAACTGACCTTACGCAAAAATAATGATTAAATTTGCAAGCAAGACTGATGGCTGTTAATAACTTAAAAGAGTTGTATATGGATTACCTTATAAGTTCAACACAATTAACTACTTGCACAGGTTTGTCA